>WJJU01000407.1 GCA_014729595.1 Chitinivibrionales bacterium | reverse complement strand
TTATCGAACACTTTCCGCAGTTTGGTCCGCGCGCTTTTCAGACTCCGCATGGAAGGGCTCGCGGCAACCGTCGCCAGCTCCTTGTCGAGGGCGTTGAACGCATCAACCACCTTTGAGGCCACCGTCTCCGCATCCGCGCGATATGCAAACATAAGTGCAAACGCCAACGAAGCCGCGGCCGCGATTCCGGCAACTCCTCGACCGGAAGTATGTTCCATAGCTCTTTTTCTCATGCCAAACCCCTCTCACACGAACAATGCCGATTGGAAAAGCCCTTTTTCCGCTTATAGATTGAACATACGTTCCGATGGATTCTAGAGTCAAGCATCAACAATCGGAATGGCCGTGCCCCCAGCCGTGTGTACCCGATCCGAAATCAAGTGATTTTATTACCGCCGCTCTTCCCCGAAATGGATTGCAAAGTAACGACGGTAGTCGGCATCTTGCCAATCGAGCCGGGACAGGCCGGCTTTTAGTGCCAAACGCTCAAGGAATTGAATTTTTTGCGGCAGTTGATCCCATACTTGGGGAAGAAAAGTCGATTGGCACAGGCCCTTGCGAATAATTATACCATCACGACCAGGAACAAGCTTGCTCAAAAGATCCTCGGGGCCGCTATAGGACAACGGCTTGGGTTCCGTCAGCACCGAAACTTCAAGCGCGATATCATCGAGTTCATCGGGTGTGACCGCGGAGAAGCGCGGATCGTTCGATGATGCACTTTTCGCATTCTCGATGACGGCCCGGTAAAGCGGCTTAATCCCTTCGATGTAGCCGATGCAGCCACGAAGTTTTCCTTGCTTGGTAAGCGTCACGAAACATCCACATTTTTCTTGCGCCTTAGCCGGAATGTCGGCGGGCTCGGATAACGGTACACCTTTGACCGAATGTTCCAGAGATTGTCTCGCCAGCTCTAAAAGCCATTGCTTTTCTTGTGCCGGAAGGTCGAGAGAATCCCCATTTACCCCTTCGGTGGACACACGTTCAGGCTCTTGAGCTTGCGGCAGATAAACGATGGAGGCATAGCCAACCACATGGTCCGCGTCACTATAGTCCGGCGCCGTTTCGTGCGAGGTGCGAGCATCGAGCAGAGACGGCTTCAGTCCCATTTTTTTTGCCACGTGCATAGCGATTCTAATGGGTGTTTCGCCGCACGCTTCGATAACCCCGGCGGGGTTCTCCGTTACTATGCTTTGAATGGACAGATCATCGACCTTTTTCGCTCGCGCATGCGGAAGGTAATGTGAAAAATCCGACGACACTATAAGAACCGTTGAGTCGTTCATAAGCGGAAGAATCGCCTCCGCCGCTTTGGCAGGCTCTACTTCCCCCGTTATGATCGGCACGATCGAAGGATTATCAAATTGCACTTGGAGAAAGGGTATCTGCACTTCGAGACAATGCTCCAAAGTATGCGCCTGCTCGTACGCACTAACAACCGGATTTTCATGAAGCATTCGGACCGCATCTTTATCGAGCGGCACTTTTCCTAAAGGTGTCTCATAAGCTTCTACTTCAGGGACCGAGAGACCACGAAAACGAAGATGGTGCGAAGGGCCGAGGAGTATCGCACGACGCGCCGTGCGCCCGACCGCGGCAAAACCGACACCCGCGACCGGTCCCGAAAACGGATAACCCGCATGGGGACTTATGATTATTGGAGGCGAATCCGAGAGTTGTTTACCCCCGGCAATATATTTCTCGACCGTCATACGCAATTCATCCGCGTTCAGCGCATAAAACCGACCCGCCACCGCCGGACATCGTACTACGGTGCCGTTTCCGTATTGATCACCGTTACTTTTTGTATACATATCCGAATCTCCTACAAATCAAATTTGTTTGTATACCTCATCGTTACGGAAAATGTGTTTGACATGTTTTAAGCATTCGAATTATTTGGAATTATGGCAAAGGTTCCATCCATATTCGGATGTATCCTCCGTGAAAACTCCTCGCCATTCGATCGCAACGCTTGCGCGGGAACCGATAAGCGTTCACTCACACCGCGCGGGTGTGGCTCTCTTGCGCCTACGGCGCGAGTATGCCTCAGGCGGCGCACCCCTTTTGACCGCCGTGCCCTCTTCGGCCGTCTCCGCCCTCGAGTCCCCACCCCGCTTCGCGCTTGTATACCGGGGGACTTTTTGCTTCGCCGGGGCATACGTACTCAATACGACGAATAGTGCCCCACGAAACTCCGGCGCTCCGCGGACACGGAGACTCTCGAAGAGCCCGCGCGCAACGTCCAAAGAATCCTCCCTCCGGCGTTGTTTCCAAGGCCGCCGATTCAGGCCGCAGTCCGAGCGCATTCGCTTTTGATCGATGCAATCGCCCACCAGCCAAGAACGCTACCCACAACGTAATAGGCGAAATCGCTCCATACAAAGGTGCTTCCCAAAAGCGCCGCACCCAAAAAGGTCCCTCGTATCGCCTCGAGCCATGCCGGATGCCAAAGCTGTAGAAATTCCAGCAGCGACGTCACCCCGAAAACAATCCCCGCCGTCACTCTCCCGTCAATGCGTGGTACCATCGCCAGTGCCGCAAGGCACCAGAATAGCTCATAAAAAACTCCTCCCAAGGAATTGGCAACCCAATGCTGAAGCGGACCCGCGTAGAACTTTGTATATATGCCGGTGGGAACCAACACTACCAAATTTAGCAAAACCGCGGTTCGAACCCGCGCCGCATAGCCATGCATTGAAGAGACCTTTAGATTACCGCCGTCAAGAAGAAAATACGGCCCGCATCGATGAAGGAAGTCGTACGGCTCCTTCCAGAGCCTCGCCACTGAAATACCTGCAAGAACCCGCCAATGCCGCTAATCGCTCGGCCCTGAATTCAGGAATAGTGCTTCCCGAAGTACCGCAAAGAATAAAGCTGCACACCGACGATGGAAACGAGGGTATCGTGCATATGTAGGGAACCGTCCACGAAAATATAGTTCCCAGTTCGCGAATCGTCTCCCGAATGTGGTCCACCCGAAGTTCCGGGGAACCGGTTTGCACCACCGCAACACCACCATCGCCGAGGCGCCCGCGCACCAGCTCGAAGAAATTGCCCGTCTCCAGCGATTGCACCGGTCCGCCGGGATCGTAAGAGTCGACCACGACAACATCGAACGACCTATCGCAGTCTTCCAACCACGCGCAGCCGTCGGCGAACGCCACACAAGACCGGGTATCCTCGAAAGCCGAACCGAGCGAGGGGAAATATCGTTTGACCGTATCGGTGACCATTGAATCGATATCGACCGCTACGGCTTCACGAACACAATCATGCTTAAGCGTCTCTCGTAGAGCACCGCCGTCGCCACCACCGATTATGCAGACGGCCCCGGGGGCGGAATGAGCCAGTAGGGCCGGATGCGTTATCATTTCGTTATAGATATGTTCATCGCGCTGCGTCAATACTATCGCCCCCCCCAGCATGAGCACGCTACCGAATGCATAGGTGTCAAACACCTCTATTTTCTGAAAAGGACTGGCGTCGCAATACAACGCGTGTCGGACTTTCATTGTCAGCCCGGCCATCCCGTCGACAAGATTCGTGATCCACAACGAAGAATCATGCGTCGATGAGCCTGGTGTGGTCATGGCTATACTCCAATTTAAAAGTGATACTGGGCGGTGGACGGTGAAGAGATCTGCTAATTCGACGAGACCTCATCTATTATAGAATTCATTTACCCCATCGTTGCATAAAATCCGTTTGGCAAGTATTTAAGCACTTGAATTATATGGGGTTTACATTCCTGCTAATCGACAAAAACAATCTTCGCCTTCTCGTAGCCGTTGAACGTAGTAGCACTGGCGTTCGTGTAGGCACCCATCGCTCCAAAAAGCAATATGTCGCCGATCTCCATCAAGGGTAGCGGTACATTTTCGTAAAGAACATCGAATGAATCGCAGGTGGGACCCGCCAGCACCGAGGTATGACGCTTGCCTTTGCGGGCCACCGCCATCGGGTAGTCGCAGTGATCGTAAATTTTACCCGAAAACGACCCGTAAATGCCCTCATCAAGATAATACCACCATACACCGTCTCTCAGCGATTTCCCGATAATCCGGGTAGCCAAGGTGACGGACGGCCCGCACAGAATGCGCCCGGGTTCGGCGATGATTCGGTAGCCCGCGAAATAGCGCTCAAGATACTCATTTACCGGACGACAAAACTGCGCCGGTGAAGGCACCGGTTCGAGATAATTTATGGGGAACCCTCCGCCAATGTCGATCACCTCAAGGGGGAAACCTTGCGACGCGGCTTTCCAGCAGATATCGCGGCAATAGTCCAAAGCCTCGATATATTTCATTGGGCTTTGGTTCTGCGAACCGGCATGAAAACTTATTCCCTTTACCCGCAGCCCCATTTCGTGAGCTTTCTCGATAAGCGCGAATGCCTTTTCGGGAGATACGCCGAATTTGTGCGACAAATTTACCAAGCAATGCGGATTTTGTATGCTCATCCGCACAAGCACCTGAGCACGATCGCGCAGCGGTGTAAACTTATTCAGCTCCGCCTCGTTATCAACGACAAATAGATCGATACCATAGTCCAGCGCATAGCGAATGTCTCGCTCCGTCTTTATCGGATGCGTATGAAGGCATCGCTCAGGCGCAATTCCGCATCGACGAGCAATATCGATTTCTCCGCACGTACAAACGTCGAATGAAGCTCCCTCATCGCGCAATATCACCAAAAGCTCTTCGCACGCATTGGCTTTTACGGCATAAAAGAGTTCCACGCCCGGCAGGGCGGCCGCAAGAGAACGGTAGCTTTCTCGAAGACGGTTTGCCGAAACAAACAATACCGGTGTGCCATGCTCGGCGACCAATTTTTGTGCCGTAGTAAAATCCACTATGACCAACCCGGAGACGAAACGATAAAATCGCTAAGCCGCATCCTATGCCTTATGCTCTCTCTCAGACGTCCCGATCCTGAAGCCAAGCTCACAAAGGAGTATCCTTAAGAAGTATCTGATTCCGACATGCAAAGCGTCATGCCTTGAGTGCACCCGCCTAAACCAAGGGTACTAACGCCTCACCCTACCGAGTCTCGGTTACCACGATCCTCTCGCGGTGATATTTCCGACTCTTTGCCGCGTCAAAAGCTCAAACGGTAAAATGATCCGGAAACCGTGGCGCTTTGTCCGTAATGACTTTCCCCGGCTTGCGAAGTATTTCTTCAACATAGGGGTACGGTACCCGCATAGCTTCCAAGGTCTTACCGTTAAATACCTTAAGACCTTTAATTCCGTATCTTTTTATTCTTCTTTCGACCGTAGCGGCCCTGGTCGTTTCGACGGCTTTGCCGTCCGAGGCAAGCGCTACCGTCCACAAAACCGCATACATCTGGATGTATAGATATATCGGCTGCACAACACCAAACACCGATTTAAGCGTTCTGTTGATGCAGTTAAATGCGGTGGGACGAGAAATCGGAGACTCGGCATGCATCGTGAATATACCGTTTTGGTTACGAAACGATCTTTTAACCGCCTTAAAGAATTCTTTCGTGTACAACATGGCGGAGGGTCCGAAAGGATCGGTCATATCCATAATCACCGCATCGTAGAGTCCCGGATGATTTTCAACCCATTCGCGGCCGTCGGTTACATGGATCGACACCCGTGGATCATCGAATGAATGCCGATTCATTTTGGCCAGATACTTACGCGAGAAATCTATTACTTGTCCGTCGAGTTCGGCAAAATCGACCCGCTCCACCGTCGGATACTTGAGAACCTCGCGCAGAATGCCCCCGTCACCACCGCCAATAACCAGTACCCGCCGTGGTTTTGGATGACAACAAAGCGCCGGATGCACCATCGGTTCATGGTATTGGTATTCGTTCTTCTCGGCGACTTGCGTAATATTATCGAGCGCAAGTACGGTTCCGAACTCATCGGTATCCAGCAATTCGATTTTTTGATACTTCGTTTTGCCCTTATAGAGCGAACGATTCACCGTATAGTAGTAGCCGAAACGGGGATTCAGCGCTTCGGTAAACACTCGTTTCTTTTTCGGGGCCATCCTAACTCCTATCGGCAAAGGGAACCGGCAATTCAACGGCGGTTCAAGACGGATGCATGCCTATTCTTGTTCTTCAAAAAAATTGCGACACTCAAAAATTTCTTGTATCTCTTTGCGTAGCATTCGGCGTAAGCGGGCCTTGGTCGAAGAAGCGAGTTTATCGCTTTCCGGCCCAAAGAGATAGTCGTCAAGCTTGAATCGTTTCACCATCATTTTGGTATGGAATATGTTGTCGGACAACACGTTGATATCGTAGGCCATATAC
>WJJU01000406.1 GCA_014729595.1 Chitinivibrionales bacterium | reverse complement strand
TCGTATCCAGCGCTTCATCGAGCGTCAGATCCGGCAAGATTGTCGGCAGCCGCCGTGCGAGCATGGTCTTGCCCGACCCGGGAGGCCCGATCATCATGATGTTGTGTCCGCCGGCGGCCGCCACCAAAAGCGCCCGTTTAACATGCTCCTGCCCTTTGACGTCGCAAAAATCGATACCGTAATTGCGGGCACGTCTGAAAATTTCATTGATGTCTATGGAAAAAGGCGTATGGGCGGAGGGATCAGCGAGTATAGAGAGAGTTTGCGACAAACTTTTGACCGGGTAGACGGCGAGTCCTTCGGCAACCGCGGCCTCTTGAGCGTTAGCCTCGGGGACAATCATTCCTTTAACGCCGAGTTCACGCGCCCTGATCGCCATCGACAATACACCCTTCACCCTTCGAACCGAGCCGTCGAGCGACAACTCCCCCACAATTGCATACTCTTCCACCCCTTCGATATCGATCTGCTGCGAGGCGATAAGCAGCCCGACGGCTATCGGCAGATCATAGGCGGAGCCCTCCTTTTTTATATCGGCGGGAGCCATGTTGATTGTCACCTTTCGGGCGGGGAAATCGAAATCGCAGTTTTTGACGGCGGACATTACACGCTCACGACTCTCCCTCACCGCACCGTCGGGAAGCCCGACGATTGTAAAACTGGGAATCATCTCGGTAATATCTGCCTCAATACCCACCGGAAAGGCATCGATACCCAAAACGGCCATAGACTTGAGCTTTGCGAGCATGTGCTCCCCTTTCGATATGTGGAGACTACGAGGATATCGTCATAGTTATAAGGCAAAAGAAATGGAACGGGAAAGATACATTCATGCCGACGAGCATGGCGCCAAAATGTATCAAAAGAGCCGGGGATTGGAAATCAAATCATAATATATTACTTTTATATAGTAGCTATCGCCGTCGCGGTGAGAACGAAACAGAAGAACGCAGGCACAACAGACGGTGTACGCCTCGGGATATCGACGCAGGTTCATGGCCAAAACAACCACATCTACAACAAACAAAAAGAGTTCGCGTAGCAAGAAGACACCTTCGCCGCATACCGCCGGTATGCAGCGTTCAGCCGGAGGTGCCGAAGAGCTTGAGTTGTCTCGCCGAGTACAGCTCGCCATGGTTCCACAAAGCTTACCGGCGGTGACCGGACTCGATATTCGTGCTTTCTACTTTCCCCGAGAGGCGATTGCGGGGGATCTGTTTGATATTGTGTTGATATCCGAAGACATGCTGGCGATGTTCATGCTCGATGTTGGAGGATACGGTACATCAGCCGCGTTAATGTCGGCGTTTGCCAAAGGTTCGCTCCAGAATCACATTCGCGAAACCACTTCACCCACCGTCGTGCTGGAAAGAGTCAACGGCGATATCATCCGTGCCGCCGGCGCCTCGTTCGCCATTTCCGCTTTTGTCGCCTACCTCGATCTTCATAATAACAAACTAACCTATACGACCGCGGAACACCCTTGCCAAATGGTGTACTGCAAGCATGACGCCTCCCTCAGGCACCTGAGCACGCCGGGCACAAAGTTGGGCACAACTAAAGACGCCTATTTCGAAGACGAGAGCATATACCTTTCTCCGGGAGACAGAGTGTTCGTTTTCAGCGACGGAGTCTACGAATTATTCGAAAAAAACGGCGATTCCCACCAAATCGAAGCACTTGCCGCCATACTGAGCGGCGAAGACGCTTCGGTTGGCGAACTTATGAACAAGCTCGAAAAACGCTATGAAACCAAAGCGGCAGAGCAGGTTATCCGTGACGACGTCTCGGCGATGGGGTTTGAAATTCTGACACAATCGAGGAAAAATCAGATTAAAGAGAAATTGGGGTTTTACCGCGATGATCCTGTCTATTTGCAGTTTATATCGTACTACGAAGAAATGGACGGCGTTGCAGGCGTAATTCTGAAAGAAATGGATGTAGCGGGCTTCCCGGATGAAACTATCCGAAAGATGAAAATATCTCTGACAGAGCTGTTGGCCAATGCTATTGGACACGGAAACAACGAAGACCATTCGCTCAAGGTCACGATCGGCCATATTGTTAACCGCGAAGTAGCCACCGTCTCGATAATGGATGAGGGTGACGGGTTCGATCCTCAAGCACTTCCTGATCCCACACTACCCGAAAACCTGATCAAAGACCATGGTCGAGGGCTGTACATTGTTAATAATTACGTCGACGAACTCGAGCACAACGAGCGCGGGAACCGCGTGTTGATCAGAAAATACCATGTTTAGCCCAAATCCGTAACTGAGAGCGAATGCTCGTTGTCTAAAGCATTTCTATTCCGTGTTGCCGGTGCATTTAGCGATTTCACAACAATGGCGGTGTAGCGGGGGACCGCCGAGAAGGTATCGCCACCGAAATTTTTGTCGGCATCGCTTAGCCCTTGCGTAACTTCGGGGGGCGCATTTTCACAGCCAACCACAGCAAACGGTATTTGGAGGAATGAATCGGCCTATTGATCTTAAAACTTTGATTCAAAACGCCGAGTAGTAGAAACTCAGCATTTGTTATTTTCTTTCTTTGGATGCCAAACCCCCGCACACAAACGCCACCTTTTGCGGCTATTGCCGGGCCTAAAAACATTACACGGAAATTCAATGCACAACACCACCCTGAAAATCGGCGTTTCCGGCTATATCGGATCGGGTAAATCCGTGGGGTCCGCCGCCTTGGCCCTCCCGGCGGGGGATCTTATTGTTGCCGACAGCGTCGCCAAAGAACTGATGAAAAACGACCGCTTCATACACCGGCGGCTTCGTGAAACATTCGGCAACGAGGTTGTTGGGACCGACACGATCTTCTTTGATCGTTTAGGGGGAAAGGTCTTTTCCTCCCGCGAGGAGTTGGATAAGCTCAATGCGATCGTACACCCCCCCCTCCTCAAACGCCTTCGCGATCTCCTCAATACGTCCGCAAAGCGTAAATGCGTACTCGATGCGGCTCTGATACCGTTTTGGGGAATAGAGGATTGGTTTGATCTTCGAATTTGGGTAAGGGCGTCGGTCGAAACCCGTGTACGAAGGCTCATGGCCCGTGATAGTCAAAGTCGA
>WJJU01000405.1 GCA_014729595.1 Chitinivibrionales bacterium | reverse complement strand
TCTCATAACTTACTTTCACATAATTGGTTACGAAGAAATATGCTTTCTCATAAATGAGCGCGTTTCAAACCTGTAAGGAAGGATGGACCTATTTCGAGCGTACCACCGTCAGCGATAGTCATCTTGGGAGCTTCGGGCGATCTCGCCCGGCGCAAGCTTGTTCCCGCATTAGCCCGTCTTTTCGAGCAAGGTGAACTCGGCCCCGATTCAATTGTGATTGGCTCGGGACGGACGGCGTATACCGATGAGTCTTTTCGTGAACGCTTTGCCGTATCGCCGGCGTTTGCTCAAATCTTGCATTATCATCAGGGACTTTCCGGACTCAAAACGTACATTAAGCGGAAAGGAGTGTTTGAGCGTATCGTCATTTTTTTGGCGCTTCCCCCTTCCGTCTATGCGGCCAGAGCGGAGGAGCTTGCCAAAGAAGGTTTCGGTGGCGAAGCTATCTTGATTATCGAAAAGCCCTTCGGTTATGACTATGAATCGGCTGTTGCGCTTAATACGGCTCTTGGACGCCATTTTAGCGAGCGGCAAATATAACGCATTGACCATTATCTGGCCAAGGAGGCTGTTCAGAATATCCTCGTGTTTCGTTATGCAAACCCCATGTTCGGGCCCATCTGGGACAGTCGCTATATAGAATCAATCCAAATCAACGCGTTCGAACGAATTGGGGTCGAAGAGCGTGCGGCATATTTCGATCGGTCGGGAATCGTTCGGGACATGGTGCAAAATCATCTTATGCAACTCATTTGTCTACTGATGATGGAGGCGCCGGTTTCGCTCGATCCCGCGGATATTCGTGTCCAAAAGATCAGTGTGCTGAAATCGCTGAATGTGACCGATGTTTGTCGTGCGCAGTATCGCGGGTATCGCGATGAGAAAGGCGTTGATTCCGGATCGACCACCGAAACCTATGCCGAGCTGCGCATGGAAGTAAGCAATTTTAGATGGGCCGGTACTCCGATTTATATACGAACCGGCAAGGCTCTGAGTCGCAAGGGCACCGAGATAGGTATTCGTCTCAAGCGTTTGCCCAAAATATTATTCAATGCCGACGGCGAAGTGCCCCCAAATCAGATCATTTTCAAAATTCAACCCGCCGAAGGCATAATCCTTGATCTTTCCAGCAAGGTTCCCGGCGGTGGCGGCGTTCGGCTTACCGGAACAAACATGGTTTTTTGCTATCGGGACACATTCAGCGGAGAAATTCCGGAGGCTTATCAGCGCCTACTTCTCGATGCGCTTCGAGAGGACAAAACTCTTTTTGTTAGCACTGAAGAAACTGAACTTGCGTGGCAAAAGTTCGGCCCATTGCTCGACCAAGGTGAATTGACGTATTATGATCGCGGAAGTATCCCACCGCCGTGTTTGTACCGAGATTGGATCGATTTCGAGAAATACGGTCATGTTTGTTCCTGAGCGATAGCGCATCTCACTAAACCAATAATCGGTGACTGAGCATAGTAATCCGGGGTTGGTGTAATACCAATCGTCTTTTGTAGCGACCGGTATGCGTTGCGGACAGCACAAGGTTTGGCTGGTGGAGAGCGTATTCTTCTACTGTAAGGAATGCGAGGGAGAGGGGGGGGCTGCAGTGCCGGCGCCAAAATGGCATACCGAACTTGAACGCATCTACAATACTTATCATCATCCGGATTATCTGGGCCTTGACCCATTGGTCTGCCTTGAGTCTTTTAGCAAGCCGGCTGATCTTGAGATTGCTGGATTGATCGCATCATCTCTCGCTTATGGGCGTGTTGAGCGTATCATTTTTTCGGTGAACGAATTATTGAAGAGAATGGATGGGAAGCCCGCGGCGTTCGTGAGCGAGACTTCGTTCCGAGACAAGCGTGCCGCATTCGCCGATTTTAAACATCGCTTCAACGACGGCGGTGACGTGGCTTTGCTGTTGGAGGTTGCTCGTCAAACGATTGAGAGATGGGGATCGCTCGAAAGCGTTTTAGTGGCGGGGATGGCAAAAACCGACGGGACGATGCACGGAGGATTGGCCGTATATACTGATGAATTGATCGCGATCGGTCGACAGATTGCCGGTCGAAAAAAAAGTTCCTATGAATATTTATTGCCTTGTTCAACGAAAGGGAGTGCTTGTAAGCGCATAAACATGTATTTTAGGTGGATGATTCGTCCAGGGGACGGTATAGATCTGGGTGTTTGGAAGTCCATATCGCCGTCTACGTTGATTATGCCGGTCGATGTTCATGTTGCGCGAATTGCCAAAGCGTGGGGACTGAGCAGGCGCAATACCCCCGATTGGCGGATGGCTGAAGAGATCACCGCCAAGTTGCGTGAGGTAGATCCGACTGATCCTGTTCGATTCGATTTTTCCCTCTGCCGGTATGGAATGCTGAGA
>WJJU01000404.1 GCA_014729595.1 Chitinivibrionales bacterium | reverse complement strand
CGGTATACCATAAGAGGACCGGTAACCGAATAGAAATTGTGAACAACCGAAAGGATAGGAACGACCTCTCCAAATACGTGAATCATTTCTTGGCTGTCGGGGCGATTATAGACTATCGTACCTGCTCAGGCTGGGTCAGTCCTTAGGCCTGAAGGCCACTGAGGCTCTCGAAGTGACCCCTTTTTTACGGAACCTTGATGCAAATTTCGCCGTATCGGCTATGCCCGACTAACACCATGAAAAAAACAAGCATTAAAATTACGACACGTATCCTACGATATGGTTAGCTTTCTGTTAGCGTTTGGTCAGGATTAAATACCGATCGATGTAACCCACGCCGAGTCCGGTGCGACGCTTACTCGGTACGGTCTGATAGGCGTGTAGCCCGGCCCGCTTTGGAACTCGGATTCCTTCGCTTTAGGTGTGATACGAAATAGGCATCAACAGCACCACTGAAGAAGGCAATTATAATAGTATACTAATCATTTTCACATGTTTCTATCGTATGTTTAGCCTTGCGGAGCCACTGTACCTATTTTGTACCGTTCTAAATTGGTCGGTCGTTGGGCATTGTGGATTACAAGACGCCCGAATTAGTCAGCCGCACTAATCATCTCGAAAGCCTTGCTATGTGATCGACGGTAATTCAAACAGGTACTACTTTAATCACGGTTGAGGAGGTCTATATCATGAATAGAGCTATGTGGTGGGTGATGCCATATTTATCCGGTGCCCTTGCGATCGTTCAGGCTTCGACATTGAACGGCGTAATAATCGATCCGGATTCAAACCGGGTCGAAGGGGTATTTGTATCATTGAGTAGCGCCGAAACCGGTGTTTTGACGGACAGGCAAGGCCGGTTTTCTCTTGAAATGCCTTCGACGGGGGTAAAGGCCTCAAAGCGAAACCTTCCGGACAATTTTAGTTCAGGTCGCCTTAGCAGCGGCAATGCCGAAGATGACGTACCGACGATATACAGGGTGGACGGCCGCCGAATCATACCTCGTAAGCCCAATACTTCCTTGTCATCGCTGCTCGGTACACTTTCACCGGGTGTGTATTATATGCGGAACCCGAGGAGGGGCGTTAGATGTGCGGTTATCGAAGGAAGAGCGTGCGGAGAATACCGATTGAGTTCTACCTCGATCTTTACCGGGGGACCGGTCGTAACGCGGGCTAAGGGGGCGTTGAATAAGAGACACATTCTGACCGATTCTTTATGCCTTATCGCTGAGGGTTACACGGAGAAGCGGCTGCTCATCGAATGGGCCGACGGGGAGCCGGTGACAATCATGATAAAGCCGCTGCCAAGTGCCGTTACTCCTGACGAGCGTGAGAGCATGCTGTGCGGTTTTTCGTACGCCGGACCGGGCACGTTCGCTCCCGATACCCTCAATATGTGGTATGTAACCCCCGACGAGAATATTCAGGATATCATTACGGCGACGGGCGAATTTGACATAGTCAATGTTGCGCCGGGCCATTACCGGCTCGACAGCTCCATCGTTCTACATCGCCCCGTTCTGCTCCGAAGCATTGCCGGTCCGGAAAAAACCATCATAGACGGGCAGGGGTATTCTCGATGCGTTCTGATGTCCGGCACCAATACGGTTTTGGACGGTTTTACGCTTGTAAATGGGGATGCCGACGGACCGCGCAACTGGGGACTTGCCGATTACGACGATGAATCTAAGTGTGACGATGGTGGCGGGGTGTTCACCTGCGGCTGCGAATGTACCATGGGCTACCTGACCGGCCCGGGACCCGAGCCTATCATTCGAAATTGCCGCATCTTCAATTGTCACGCCGGGGCTATGGGCGGCGGCGGTGTTCACCTCAAGGGTGGTCACATGCAGAATTGCCTTATCGCTTACAATACGGTAAGCCACGGCAAGGGGGCGGCGGTAGCCTGCAAGGACCGCAACGTTACCATCGAAAACTGTACGATTACCGGTAACGAAAGCGGTATCTGGATACGGCAGCAGGCCCTCTCCACTATACGGATTTTCAATAGCATCGTTATTGATAACGGAGGGCCTCGCAATTGGCAGGAAGAGGATTATAAACACATCATTTTGCAAAACTGTCTCACCTCCTCCGACATCATCGAAAAAGCCGAGAGGGACGGGGACATAGAAGTCTTCGATTGCATCACCGGGGAACCGGGCTTTGTCGCCCCCGCCGATACCAATTTCAGACTCGAGGCATCCTCTCCCTGTCTGGACGCCGGGCATACCGGGGAAAAAAGCGTCTGCACGGACACGGACTTGGGCATGAGTGTGCGAGTGTGGGGACCGGCTATCGACATCGGCGCCTACGAACGCGAAGACGATTGATTGGCGCTCATCCCACGATATGGATCGATTGTGCTGAAATCAAAAGAGGTTTGATGAAGTGTCAAGCGCGCGATGATACCCCCATGCGGCCGAGTAGGTAAAGGAAGAGGCGGGGGGGAAGGCGAAGGTGATCCTCATGGATGCATTGAATGCCGCTTTGCGGGACGAAGTGAGCTTGTCGAATGGAGCGAAACTACGGCCATTTTTACTTAGAAAAAATAGAGCGAAAGACGGCGTTCATACCGGTTGTGAGCCCACCTCAAAAAGACAAAGGCCGGACGACTACCATAAATAAATGTCTACGCCCGGCCTTTGCGGCAGATGTATAAAATGAGCCTATCGTCCGGTTTACTTTATTACCGCCTTCGTCTGCATAATCCCCTCTTTCGCGGCGGTCAAGCGGCAAACATAGTACCCGCGTGAAAGCCCGCGCACGGTGTACGTTCCCTGGGTACCCGCATCGGCCGCGCCGTGAAGTCTGCGACCCAATACAAGCCGCCCCGCCGCATCGAACAGTTCCAAACCAACCGGTCCAACGCCGGGCTTCGTATACGAAACGGTAATGGAGCCGTCGCGGTTGCGCAAAACCTTGAAGCCCAAACTCATGCGCCGCGCCGTGTGAAGCTTGGGGTGCGCCGAAGTTAGATTCATGGTCGGCCGATCGTCATTCGAGAGTCTTCCGTACAAATCGGCGGCGGTCCATCCGCGCGCCCACATCGCCTCATAAGGGCTGAATGCACCTTTGTAGCTTGTTGGCTTTATGAACCCTTGCGTAGCAACGCTCGCTAAAAGGGCGCTGTCCGCGGCGTCGGTTAAGGCCAGTTCGCTTACCGGTCTCAGATCCAGACTGTCGTCGTACTCTCTATTTGGCCTGTCGCTGATGACATCCTTGTCGCTAATGCTTGTGCCATTCATAAAAGG
>WJJU01000403.1 GCA_014729595.1 Chitinivibrionales bacterium | reverse complement strand
GTATTGACCTTCTTTACCCTCACAATAGAAGCTCGATCACGGTGAAATTGCTTTTCCCAATCGCCGCTACGCTGAGTCGTTTTTTCGGCGTCGACCGCGATAAACTGAGGACATCTTTCGTTAAGGTTAATAATGCCCTCACAAGAGCCCAACTTCAAAGGATTCAGGGGGATCGGCTTCTGTTTCTGCTCCCTCACTGCCTTCAAATCGACGTCTGCAACCGTAAGATAACCAATCATCCCTTGAATTGCCGCCGGTGCGGCGGCTGTCCCGTGGGAGATCTTCTCGATTTAGGTGATAAGTACGACCTGAAGGTCGAAGTGGTCAACGGAGGCACACTGGCGCGCCGCAAAGTCGCTTCGTTTCATCCCACCGCCATAATCGCCGTGGCATGCGAGCGAGACCTGACGCTGGGTATCCAGGATGTTCATCCGGTACCGGTGTTCGGGATCATCAATGATCGTCCCAACGGCCCATGCCATAATACCTGCGTGGATATGGGATTGGTGGAGGAAACGGTTAGGTTTTTTAAGGAACATCGTCCGGCTAAGAAAAAGGCGCGAACTCGAAGCACTATGCCCGAATAGTTCGCTCCGGCCATCATAGGGGTTCTCGGTTTCGCCTCGCCCACGGACCAACGCCGAGACGGAACGGGGTTCGGGATTTGGTTTCGAAGATTTGGCCTTATGGTCCAAAACGCCGAACGATAAGGGCATCCGGGAGGCCGTCTACTTAGTGCCTGTCCGAAAACCCCATTCGGCGCGCGGCGGCCAACCGGGTATACCGCCTGGGTTCACGCCTCGCGTCCGGCTCGGCACCTTCGGCAGCCCTTTTGGGCAGTGCTCTCCGCCCGTCGCCGGGTTCGGAGTCGTTGTCGAGAATCGCCGTATCGCGGCGGATACGCCTCTTCTCGACGCCTCGCCGGCCGAATCTTCATTCGGCCGGGGCACCAAAGCGGGTTTCCGAACAAGAACCACTTGCAATGCCGACTCATGGTCAATCCGCCCGCCCATACCTGATTTCGTACGAATAGCCCTGCTCCGTAAGGAAGAGCTGTCGTTTCATGGCAAAATCCAGCTCTTTAGACTCTCGTGTCACTATCGAGTAGAATATGGCTTGCTCTTCATTCTTTTTGGGCCTGAGGATTCGTCCCAACCGCTGAGCTTCCTCCTGCCGCGAACCGAAGCTCCCTGAGATTTGTATGGCCACATTTGCATCCGGCAAGTCGACGGCGAAATTGCCGACTTTGGAGAGCACCAGCAGTTTGATTTCGCCGGAACGGAACTGATCGTAGAGTATATCCCGTTTTTGATTAGGTGTGCCGCCGGTAATAACCGGTGCGTTAAACGCTTCGGCGAAACACTCCAACTGGGTAAGATACTGCCCAATAACCAATATCCGATCATTACGATGTTGGGCGATGACTTCCCTGACTACGGAAAGCTTATTCGGATTTTCGTACGCGTGCCGTATTTGCTGCTTGGGCGGAAGCGATAAGTATCGAAGTTGTTCGGCGGGGGGCAGATCAACCCGAATCTCGACGCAACGGGCTTTAGCGATCCAGCCTTGTCGCTCCAGATCTCTCCAGGGAACATCAAATTTTTTGGGTCCGATAAGCGTAAAGACATCCTCTTCATGCCCATCCTCCCGAACCAGCGTGGCGGTCAGCCCTAATCGGCGGCGTGCCTGAAGATCCGCCGTAAAACGAAACACCGGTGCGGGAAGCAGATGCACCTCATCGTAAATTACCAAGCCCCAGTTTTCGCTGTTAAAGAGACCGTAATGGACAAATGGCCCCTTTTTCTTCTTACGGTAAGTAATAATCTGGTAGGTGGCAAGGGTGATCGGCTTTATTTCTTTGGCCTCACCGCTGTATTCACCTATAGCGCTCTCGGGGATAGTGGTCTTGTCGAGTATTTCCCGTTTCCACTGTCGCGCCGCCGTAACATTTGTGACCAGTATGAGCGTCTTACGCTCCAGTAAGGTCATGGCATACAGCCCTACGACCGTTTTCCCCGCTCCGCATGGAAGTACGACTACCCCACTGCCGCCGGGCGACTGCTTATTACCTACAAAACTCTCGGCGGCCATCTTTTGATACTCACGAACGCCGAATTCCTTGCCGTCACCTGTTTTTTCTCGGAGTGCGATCGGATACGACTCTCCATCCACATAGCCCGCCCGATCATGAGCTGGATAGCCGATTCCGATAAGGGTCTGCTTCAGCACCCCGCGATTGGCGGCGGACACCGCTATGGAGGTTCGATCAATTCGCTCCCCAAGAAGGGGGCTAAGCGACGGATGAAGCGCAAGGTTATCGAGTATGCGTGGGGTATTGCAGCGAAGCAGAAGGTTGCCGTCGTCGCTCTCGAGCACCAACTTGCCGTAGCGTGCGGTAAGTTCCGTTATATCGTCGATAACCGACTGCGGAATAGGATATTTCGAGAAACGCTTCAATGCCTCGACTATCTGTGCGGCGTTCATCCCCAACGAGGCGGCATTCCATAGTGACAGCGGCGTTATAACGTAGGTGTGAATATACTCAGGACTCTTCTCCAAGTGCGCGAACGATGACACGGCATCGCGGGCCTCGGCGAAGCGAGGGCTGTTCACTTCGAGAAGCAACGTATTATTGCTTTGAACTATAAGTGGATTGGCTGGATCCATGGAAGAGAACTATCAATGGTGGTGCAGCATCGGTTACTGAACAAAGAGTGAAAAATAGTATACGCCGGAATTGACTCGCATTGCCCCGGAACGTAATTTGTATCGGTAAGGCTTTCGTTTTATTCCACCGTTGGCGCGTAGGGTGCGAGTCAATCGAGAGGCTCGCAGAGCGGTACCGCAATCGGGGTCGCTCCTTTGTGGTACCACGTCGCTTAAGCCCCAAGGCCTGAGTGACGCTTACTATCGCGAACAAGGTGGTGTTTTGTTTTTGGAGCGTATGCTATGGCCAATCTGATTGTGATCGGCGCCCAATGGGGAGATGAGGGAAAAGCAAAGACTATCGACTATCTGACGGAACGTTCGGATGTGGTGATCCGTTTCCAGGGCGGCGCCAATGCCGGACATACCGTTATTGTCGACAGCCAAAAATTCGTATTTCACATGGTTCCTTCGGGCATCATGTACCCCGATAAGAGTTGTATCATCGGTAACGGCGTGGTGTTTGATGCCGAGCAGTTCTTGCGCGAAGTGGACGAGCTTACGGAGAAGGGATTCTCCGTAGAAGGACGCTTGTTTGTCTCCGACCAGGCACACATGGTGCTTCCCTACCACAAGGCGCTCGATCAAGCGGCGGAATCGCGCAAGAGTGGAGTAACTATCGGCACAACCGGCCGCGGTATTGGACCCGCCTATGCCGATAAAGCCGCCCGCACCGGTATTAGAGTCGGCGATCTTCGGGACTGGGATGCTTTTGAAGCCAAGATAGCGGCAGCGTATTCACAGAAAAAAGACACAATCGAGAAGGTATACGGCGGCACGCTCAAAATGGAGCCTGCACCGATTCTCGAACAATATAAGACGATCAAGGATCGTATTCTTGCATTCGTGACCGATACCTCGCACTTTGCTTTCGAGGCTTCGCGCGCAGGCAAACGTTTGCTTTTCGAAGGTGCTCAAGGAACGTTGCTGGATATCGACCACGGCACCTACCCTTTTGTAACGTCCTCCAATACGATCGCGGGCGCCGCCTGTACCGGTGCGGGGATAGGCCCATGCGCAATCGATCATGCCGTCGGTATCGTGAAAACCTATACAACCCGGGTCGGTAATGGCCCTTTTCCCACCGAGCAGGATAACGCCATGGGTGAGCGACTTCGCAAGGAGGGCGGCGAATTCGGCGCAACCACGGGAAGACCACGTCGCTGTGGATGGTTCGATAGTGTAATTGTACGGAAAGCGGTGCAAACGAGTGGGCTTACCCGCTTGGCGCTGACCAAGCTCGATGTTCTCAATACGTTCGAAGAAATAAAGGTCTGCACGCATTACGAAATCGATGGGAAGCGAATCGATCAGTTCCCCTCCCATATTTCATTGCTCGAGAAGGTTGTGCCGGTTTATGAGAGCCTTCCCGGTTGGGAGCGGGACCTTTCGGGATGCCGAACGATTGATGATTTGCCGGAAAATGCACGCAAGTATGTCCGTCGCTTGCAAGAATTATGCTACAACGTACCTATCTTGCTTGTGTCGGTGGGTCCGGAACGCCGTCAAACGATCGAAGTCGATCCGGTCTAAGCGGAATAGACTTCATAAAATTTCCACACGCCGCACACCCGATACTATTTTCGTGCCGGCCGGTGTGTATCGGACGATGTTCTCATCAACCTAAACGAATTATCGCGAGAGGAGCTTTCTCTCGCCGAAAGATGCATTATGATACAAGTAAAAGTAGCCAACATTGTGCTCTCACGCGACAAAGGCTTTGTAATACTTCTCAAAGGTGATGAAGACCCGCGGGCACTCCCGGTTTTTATCGACCAATTGCAGGCCCAATCTATTATAATAGTACTCAGCGGCGAAAAGCTTCCTCGACCGCTCACCCACGATC
>WJJU01000005.1 GCA_014729595.1 Chitinivibrionales bacterium | reverse complement strand
TTCTTCCTGAGGCGAAGCCAAAAGCGTTCGGGTAACATTTGGGCACGTGCCGCGTTAACCGCGAAACCGAACACTTCGCCGCGATAGGGATTACGCGTTACTTTAGAAATATTGATTTCGGCGGTGGGATCAATAAATATGCCGATAAGTGATCCTTCGAGCGTAGAAGCATGAGCGGTTTTACCTCGTTCAACTTCGACCGTCTCCGATCCGGTGAAAACCCACGCCAAGTCCTCTTTATGCGCTTTCTCTTGTTTGGCGAGTGCGGTATCCCGGAATGAGATAAGATCCAGCGCATCGATGGTTCTCAATGAGTCACCCCGTTTATACACAACGTCGATTTCGAGCGTGTCTCCCCGTACGCTTGGGCCTGCATCCGGACCCTCCGAAAATCGAACGCCCCCCGGTTTGGCGTTCAGAAGAAGGAGTGCCGCATGAAAGTTGCGGGGATCGCATTCCAATTCCATAACCGATTCGTAGGTTTTGCCGCCGGTGGCAACCGCAAGGTATTCCAGAATGCCTGAATCGGCGGCGGCTTTGGCGGGAACAAGAAGCGCCGTCTCTTTCACCACGACCTTGATCCTGCCGACCTCAACCGTGTCACGACTTTCGCCGGCGGCTCGCAATGAGGCGCTAAGCAGCAGAGCGCCAATCAAGGCACGATACCCAAGTTTTCGTTTACGCATGGTGCAATCTCCGTTTTCTCGTGAACGCCGCCTGTCGGTGGGTGGCGGAATAAATGATCGTTTTACGAAAGAATCATTTCAATGGCCAACAGCGTGTATGCGGTTGACAGCACGGGGTCATTTTCCCACCACCGAGCCGTTTCATTCACCCAATACCCCTCGTGCTTTTGAATGTTGACATAACGCTCCAGCAGTTCCTTGCGCCAGTCCACCTTGCCTCTCCCTTCGACCGAAAGCATCGGTACACCATAGATTTTTAGCGCTTTTGCCATGATATGGTAATAGAAGAATAGTCCTTGCCGGCCGACACCGGGGTTTTCTTCGAGCGTGTAATGCCTTTGCAGCCAGTTGTGTGCTTCAACGATCCGTTTGTCACTCCTGTCAACTTCGGTGAAAAGCAGGCTCAGAAGTCCCGCATAGCTTATGCTGCCGTACGAGCGATGTCCCGTTCTTCCGTCGGAAAGCTTGACCTCGCCCGCTTTGCTGTTACCCGGATAGTAAACAAAACCGCCTTTATTTAGCGAATCGTCGGCGGCCCAGGGTAGGTCGTTGGTGCCGGGAAGATTCTGGCAGCGAGTAATAAACCGTAACGCCGCGTTCCAGTTGAGTTCCTTCATTGGTAGGGCCGAACTTACCTGTGCTTGTTCCGCTTTTGGCGCGCCCGCACCCGACCGTTTTCGTTGCTGCTTGATTAAATATAGAGCCTCGAGCGCCCAGCTCGTGTTGTTCAGATCCGAGTGACCGGTTTTATTGTAGCCGATTCCACCATCGAATTCGCTGTCGGTCGTATCGGGAATAAGCGAGTCCATTTGGGTGCCGACCAGGTAGTTGTTGGCTCGCGCGATGATGGTGTCGTATTTGGGATTTTGTCGCGAAACAAAAGCCGTCAGGGAAATGGCCGTATTATAATTGTGATAGGATTCCCCGTAGATGCCGCCGTCCGGTTTGACGCATGTCTCCAAGAATGCGAAACCGCGGTCGATATTGCGTTGGAATTTGCTATTGTCAATGCCTGCTTTGTCGGCGTGTAATAAGGCGCGGAGAACCAGTGCCGTGAGCGCCGGATGATCCTTCCGGCTCCATGAGCCGTCCGCATTCTGTGTTTCGGCAAGCCATTCGAACGCCTTCTTCGCGCCGTGTTTTGCTTCGAGATAAAGGGAACGGTCAATACGAGTCGTGGGCTTCTTGGTTGCATCGCGTGGGTATACGCCGCTAAGCGCCGCGAAAACAATTGCGGTTGCCGCTACTATCGTTGAGCGGTTGTGCATGGTAATCCATCCTTTCTGTGATTGACGACTTTCTCCCTTGTCGGAATGATTGTGATGGCGCGGAACTGGTTTCTTTCAGTGAGAGCGAAAAAAAAATACATGAGGGACAAAAGGTGTGTCCGGAAAAATTGAATAGGCGCAAAAGGGCGGTATGGCCATGTCACAACGCGGCGGTGCTTTGTGGATGGTTAAAGTGTAAACTTTTCCGACAGGTGCTCAAAGATCCTTACAAAATTGTGGGTGGTCGACAGACTGCCACAAGCCCAATTCGGCCTCAATAGCCATGCTTTCATCATGGCATTGTACTTGCTGTGTGGACGGTCGTTACGTGATTATTCTAAGAGGCTCACTTCTTCAGGAAGGTTTGCGCCATGGTACGCAAAATTAGTGGTATAGTGTTTAGTTGTTTTATGGTGGCTCACGCTGACGCCGTGCTCTTTGATTGGGGTTTCAATATTAACGGTGACGTGTACACGGCTATGGATATGGGTGACGATCACACTGCTTTGCCTGATTATTTTGATTTCAGCGGCTTTGATTTTGATCAGGGTCTTGGCACAATATCGGTAGCATTTGATCCTGACGCTTCAGGAACCTATCATGCGATGGCGTTTCTTGATCATGAAATCGATGAAGCGCAAAATACCTTCTTTAATGAATATGGTTCAGCTTACGGTGTCCCCGCCGATGGTTTAACATGGGAGATCGATGAGCCCGGGTATGCTTACGGCGATATTTACGATCATCTATATGGCGACGCGTTCGATAACAGCAACGCAGTGGAATCCACTCCTGATGATGTTTCGATGGGTCTTGGATGGAGCTTCTCGTTGGGAGAGCAAGAGTATGCAACCATCGAGTTTACGGCCGGCGCGGACGCTCCGGAGGAAGGTTTCTATCTTGCTCATTATGATGATGAAAGCTCGGATGCGATCTTTTTCTCCAGTAGGCTTTCGATTGAGGGTGGCACGACCCCTGTGCCGGAGCCTTGCGCCGCATCGCTGCTTTTCCTGTCTTGTGGACTCCTTTTAGGGGCGGGAATAATAAACCGTGGTATCGGGCGGCGTCGCGGCATTGCGCCAAAAAATGTCTGAGAAACGAGCGTTTCTAACTCACATGACCGGGGACCGGTGAGCTTTTTAAGTAGCTATTCTCGAGGTCACCGGTCAAAATTCAAAATAAGCGGCGCCTCTAAAAGCACATGAAAATATCGATTCAACGGAAAAAACGATAAGGTAATCAATTCTCCGGCAGCAAAAGAACTCGCTTACGTGTGATCATGCCGGGAAGCACATCGATCGTATCCACTCGTCTAGCGAAACCATCATAACTAGAAATAAGTGTATGTTGCCCCGCCGGAAGAAGAAGGTTACACGGCGGCGTGACATGTAATCGTTCCACAAGACACATGGTCATATTCGGCGGACCGCCGCTCAGGCTTACTTGGCCGAGGAATTCGTTGTAAATCTTTTCGGAAAGCTTCTCGGCTACCATTACGGGAAGAGACTTTAGTTGCGCTTTAGTGTAGCGAAGTTCGGTGCGGCCCAATAGAAAGCCTGTGCGATACTTGATCCACAGAATCAGCGTGCTGAAGAGGGAGTCCGGGACGTGCCAGTCGCTGGTGTCGGTATAGATTATCAGGTCCTTTTTGTGGTTGGACATCGATTGAGCGGATTCAATGTCCTCCACAAGAATGGTCTGATAGGTAGTGGTGTCGAAATGGCCTTTGAGTTCGAGGAAAACCGCTTTGGAGAAGACTGCCGCCAAGCGGCCCCCCTGCGGCGGGCGCAAGCTGGTGACAAAGAGCATGAACGGGTGTCGTACCCCGGCGTCCTTTTCGCCGATCATTTGTTCCGCACTATGAGTGAACGACGGGGTCAGGCATAGAAGAATCGCGATTACCGCGGTGTTTCGTCGGGACATCCGTCTTCGTCCTTGTAATCGTTGTCCGTTTCGGGGGTGTTCGGGCATTTGTCGTTTTCATCCTCAATCCCGTCTTCGTCATTGTCCGCTTCCGGGCATCCGTCGCTGTCGCTATACCCGTCGAAGTCCTCGGATTGGTCGGGGCACTTGTCCAATTGGTCGTAGATGCCGTCGAAATCGTTGTCGAAATCCGGGCAGCCGTCTTTGTCTTCAAACCCGTCCATATCCTCGGCGTTTTGGGGGCATAGATCCTCACGATCGATTATCGCATCGCCATCACTGTCCACTTGCAGAGCGGCGAGCTGTTCTTTACCGATAAGACCCATCGGGAGATCGTCCTTGCCGAGTTCCGACAGCGGGGAGTCGTAGCCGGCGACGGCAGTGTATGAAAGCCCCGGTTTGGCGGGAAATGCCGGATCTTTTCCGATATTGGTTTGATCGACGACGGCGTAGTAGTTGTATGGCTTACGGTTGCGGTAAAAGCAGTTGTAGATTATTCGCGAGCGCCGAGAGTTTTCGCTGACATGAATTCCGAATTGTCTGTTATTATACAATACGTTGTTTTTAACCAGTACACTGCTTCCATTCGAAAGCATCACACCGTTGTATCCGTTTTCGGAAAGGATGTTGTGTTCAATCGCAGTGTTACGCCCGAAAGAGATGAGTTCGCAGAAGATGCCGCTCCATTGGTTGCCGGCAATAATATTGTTGCGTATGTGGGGCAAAGAGAGCAGGCATTGAATACCGGTTTTTTCGTTCTCGCGAATGACCGTGCGCTGAATTTTCATATTGGTATTTTCGGAGAGTATACCAATACCTCCGCGCTCAATGGTGAGGTTTTCGATTGTTGAATGGTTGGCGGCGACTACGACGGGGTTCTTTCGGTCTCCGCGAAGAATTGTTTTATCAACGTGCTCGCCTCTCAGTACGATACGGTCCGGCATAACGAGATTTTCCCGGTAGACGCCTGCGCGTACCAATACCGTATCGTTGGTTTCGGCTTCCTCGAGAGCTTTCCGGATAGATCGAAATTGGTCGGGGACGACAATTGTACCCGCGGATACCGGTGAAAAGATAACGGCAAAAAAGCAGGAAACAGTAATCCATGAAGCCAATGAAGAATGCATAGGGCCTCCCCTGTAAGCACAAGTGCGATTGATCATAGCGATCGTGTCCACCCGGCGGTCGATAATGATCGGAATAGTTCGTATGCCGTAGTCCGCCCGCCGTACTTGCAGTGGAACCGATACGGCGAACAAGCGGTTTTCGGGGGACAATCTATTAAAGTAAGTTTTTCCGATAAGGGTGTCCATCGACATGCATTATTTTCAATCGGTTTTGGAGTGAAAAACGTCATTGTAAGGAGGCATGCATGGGAAACGATGTTTTTATTGGCGATGACTTTCTGCTCGGTACGTCGACCGCCCAAAAATTGTACCATGAATACGCGAAAGACCTGCCGATTGTGGACTACCACTGTCACCTTCCTCCCCGACAGATCGCCGAAGACACGCGATTCGAGAATCTGGCTCAGATCTGGCTCTACGGCGACCATTATAAATGGCGCCAGATGCGTACCAACGGTATCGCGGAGCGGTATTGCACCGGTGATGCCGGTGATTGGGAAAAGTTTCAAGCTTGGGCTGAAACAGTTCCTAAAACATTGCGCAATCCGCTCTATCACTGGACTCACCTCGAACTCAAACGCCCGTTTGGCATTAGCGATCGGTTACTGGGCCCCGAAACCGCCAAAGGCATCTGGGATGAATGCAACGCCAAGTTGGCGGACCCCTCCTTTTCGGCGCGGGGGATAATGAAACGGATGAATGTCGCCCTTGTTTGCACCACCGATGATCCGACGGACACTTTGGAGTATCACAAAGCCATTGCCGCCGACCCTGATTTGGCCGTACAAGTATTACCCACATTTCGTCCCGATAAAGGTATGGTCGTCGAAAACGTTGAGGCGTTCAATTCTTGGGTTGATGCGCTGGCCGCCGTCGCGGACACCGATATCGTTACCTTCAGTGATTTTATCGGCGCCGTTAGGAAACGCCACGATTATTTTGCTGCTATGGGCTGTCGCCTTTCGGATCACGGGATTGAGACTGTTTGTGCGGAGGATTATACCGCAACTGAAATCGAAAAGGTGTTCGATGAAGCTCGGTCGGGCAAAACACCCGATCCCGCGGCGGTGGTGAAGTTCAAATCGGCCATGCCGTATGAATTCGGGCTCATGGATCACGAAAAGGGATGGACGCAGCAGTTGCATATCGGGGCGCTCCGCAACAACAGTACCCGAATGTATCGAACGCTCGGTCCCGATACCGGTTTCGATTCAATAGGCGATTGTGAAATCGCGCGACCGCTTTCGCGTTTTCTGGACCGGCTCGATGTATCCGACAG
>WJJU01000402.1 GCA_014729595.1 Chitinivibrionales bacterium | reverse complement strand
CCCTGGTCCTACGCTGACTTTACAATAGCCAGCCAACCCATTTTTGGAATGACCAATAGAAGGGCGCGCGCGGAAGAAGGCATAGAAATAATGAATGCAAAAGAAATAATTCTTGAAGCCGGTACGATCCTCAAAAAGAGGTACTATGAAAAGCAGAACTATTCAGTAAAAGAACGATTCCACTTGTTGAGCCAAGTAGATATCGAAATGGACAAGTTTATCTCAAAAAGGCTTACAGAAAGCTTTCCGACATGCTCGGTCTATTCCGAAGAATCGGAAACAATCGTGAACGGCGAAGATGCCAGATGGATTTTGGATCCGATTGATGGGACAACGAATTTTATAATGGGTAATCCATTTTTCGCAATATCCGTCGCATTGGTTAGTGACGGCGAGATTACCGAAGGTCATGTCTATAATCCGATATCTGACGAATATTTCTTTGCCGCAATGGCCACCGATCACGCCTATTTGAATGACGAACGAATCAGCACAGCTCAAACCGCGCATTTACCGGAGGCATTAATCGCCTTTGGCTATAGCGCAAAAATGGAAGTAATCGAGGCTTACTATTCTGTCTGGAAAAAGGTATTCACGGAATGCCGAAAAGGAATCGGCTGGGTTGCCCCTGCGCTATCAATATGTAACGTTGCTAGAGGAAGAATTGATGCGTTTATCGACACTGGATGTAGTACACAGGGCCAAGCAGCTGCCAGCCTCATCCTAAAGAAAGCCAGCGGGAAAATGTTCGATAATGCATTCCGTGAATATGATTATAGGTCCAAAGGAGCCATTTTCTGCTCTGTGGCTATTGAGGGGGCGCTAAGGAATGCTTTCACCAAATCAGAGCTATAAGAGAAATGAGAACATTGCAGTGCGTGATTTTCGATTTTGCCGACACGATATCGTCGTCTCTATATTTCCAAACACGGTCTCAACAGACACCAATTATTACCTGCTTGGGTTAATCATCGAAAACATTACCGGTAAAGCGTTTCATGAGATACTGCATGAATTCGTCTTTGACCGTGTAGGCATGCAACATGCGCATATGCATGGTTTTTCGAAGCCAAGGGTTGAAACTGGCCATCCTACCGCAAAGGCATATGTCAAGGGATGGGATATACTCTCGATAGATGGTTATCATCAGATAGATTATGCGGGCGGTGGTATCATTGCACCTCTATCGGATTACCTGCTATTCATGCAATCCCTCGTTAACCACGAGAGTATCTCGAAAGAAACGCTGAATCGGATGATTCTGGATCACATCGGGATGGGGTTTCCCGTAGTTGCTTTTGACTATGGGTATTCGATATGGAAATTGAAAGCAATTCCGGTTCTGATACCCGAAACATATCGATGCTGGGGGTGCGTAGGCGCTACTGGCGCTTTCATGTTTTATCACCCCCTGACTCAGTCATACATCATAGGTACATTCAATGATTTTTCCCATCGGCGAAAAGCGCTGCAGTTTATGGCAAAGAGCGTGATCAAGCAACTCGTACGATGTTTAGGATAAGGACAAAAACGTATGGCATTCTATTTGAAATTTAGCCTGTTCTTTGTTGCGATTCATCTTGTTTGTTACATTATTGCCGGCGTCATCGATCTACAACTGGCAAAGAGATTGTACCAGGGAAGAGACAGACTCTACAGGTCGTTCTTTAGAAATATGGAAGACAAAAGAGAGAGCACCCGGGTGGCAAAGCTGCTCTTGCCATCTCAGTTTATCAGGGGTATTCTGATGTCGGTGGTGCTCTATCCAATTCTGCCTTCCCTCAAGGAGCTGCCCTTTGGCATAAAGGTCTTGTTCATGGGAGGGCTTATGTTTATCTATGCGGATTTCTCAAGTGCTATACCATTCTCCAACACGATAGAAGGGTTGGTCTACTTGAAGAAGCAATTTGTCAAATCGAATGTGTTTTGGACGATACAGTTGGAGGCAATTCTATACAGTGCCATGTTTGGACTATTATCCGCGTGGATTCTGATATAGGCGTTTGCCGGAGTACGAACAGGAATTTATAGACAATAGTTAACACTTTTCAGGGGAGGTCACATATGAAACAGTGGTACGAAGCACTATTTGAAAATTATGGAGATAAATACGATGCTGAATGCTTCGCGCGGGGAACGGTCGGTGAATGTGATTTCATTGAAAAAGAGATCGGATTCAACAAAAAGCTGAAGATTCTGGATATCGGATGCGGAACGGGACGCCATTCAATCGAACTTGCGAAAAGAGGTTACCTGGTCACCGGGATCGATCTATCCGATTCGCTGCTGTCCAAAGCGAAGGAAAAAGCTGCCAGACTGAAGTTGAATATTGCGTTCGAAAAACGCGATGCTAGAAAATTGACCTATTCAGATGAGTTTGATGTCGCTATCATGCTCTGCGAGGGCGCCTTCCCTCTTATGGAAACAGACGAGATGAATTATAGTATCCTTGAGAATGCTGAAAAGGCCCTGAAAAGCAAGGGCGGCAAGTTCATTTTTACCACACTGAACGGCTTGTTTCCCCTGTTTCATTCGGTTAAAGAATTTCTTGCCTCCCAGGTGAATGATGGCAATGCCACATACGATGAGAACACCTTTGACCTTATGACCTTCCGGGATCACAATGTTACGACTGTTACGGACGATTTTGGCGTAAAGAAACAACTGGAATGTAACGAACGGTACTATGTCCCGTGCGAAATCACATGGATGCTTAAATGTCTCGGCTTTTCAACCATCGACATCTACGGAGCTAAACAGGGTGCATTCAGCAGAACAGACTCATTACAAACCAGGGACTACGAGATGCTTGTTGTCGCCGAGAAATAGGAGGCTTTACATATGTTGTCCGTGGAAGAAAGCGCGGTATTGGCCCTGGATGGTACAGATAAGGAGTTGTTTCCTCACCTGCCCTATATTCTCCAGGATTTATGGGAGATAGGATCTGATCTAGATGCTATTATCAAAGCCGTGAGAAAGCATAACGTCAATCCATTCGCTCTGCAACTACTGGATTTAGGATGCGGTAAAGGCGCCGTCTCAATCAGGGTTGCAGAGGCGTTGGGGTGTAAATGCTTCGGAATTGATGCAATCGAGGAGTTCATTCGAGAAGCAGAACAAAAAGCAGCGGAACACAAGGTAGATGAATTGTGCACGTTTGTTGTTGGTGATATTCGGGAAATGATTGACTCTGCTGCCCGCTACGATATTGTCGTGCTTGGAGCAATCGGTCCGGTCTTTGGTGATTACCTCTCAACGCTTACGCGTACATCACAAGTACTGGAAAAGGATGGAATTATCATAATTGACGATGGCTACATCCCAGCCGAATCTGATTATACGCATTCACAAATTCTACGTAGGGACACTATTCTGAAGCAGATCAGCTATGCTGGTATGCGTCTGGTGGATGAGATAATCATTCAACCAGAAAACATAAAATCTTCAGATGATTACATTTTCGAGAAGATAGAGAGTAGATGCAAAGAATTGATCTGTAAGTATCCCCAGAAGAAACATTTTTTTGAAGGATACATTGAAAAGCAACGAGTGGAAAATGATGTGCTCGAGAATCGCATTGTTTGTTCTACGATCGTAATAAAGAAGCAATAGTAGATCGACTTTCAGAAGCAAAGCGAAAAGATGCGCGCGTAAGGAAAAAAATGGGCTGGCTGGCTACAGACAAACAACAGCCTGAGTGCGAAACTCCGCTGTCGCTGCGCATCGCACGTCGGGCCGCGCGTTGAACAAAAGCGCTCCGCGCTGGCTTAAATCAACTTCGGCGAAAGGTATTTTACGCGCGTGGCACCTGCCATATCTCGCGAGGCTTCTCTTCGGAACCTCCTTTTGGGAGGTTGGTTAGCAAGATTCGCCGTGGGGT
>WJJU01000401.1 GCA_014729595.1 Chitinivibrionales bacterium | reverse complement strand
TAGCAAAGCTTTGCTTTAAATGCGTCCGCGGTAAACATACGGTAGCCAGCCAACGCAAGCGGGATCAGCATAAGGGTACCCAGCATTCCGTGATGATTGGTAAGAGTCCCATGGACGCTCGAGGCGACAGCAGAAGCGATGCCACCGCCAGTTACGTATTGATACAACGCCACAATGAATTGGAAGCCGGCAAGCACCAGTAAAACATCGATATACTTGTGAAACTTTGCTTTTGTAAAACGTATGTTAGCAAATACCACGTATATGACGATCATCTGAGCAAGCTTGAGCACGTAGAAACTCGCAGTTATGGTTTCCTTACCCTTTAGCCGGGTCAGATTAGCAAGCACAGAAATCACGCAGACTGCGCCAAATAAAAGCATGACACGCACTACGGTATCGGCTAAGCCGGCTTGGTAAGTCAAGCGGGGTGATTTGGGTCGTGCGACTATCGCATTTATGCAACCTATAACAACTAATAGCGAGAATACATCCGTGAGACTCACCCCGAACATAGGCCCGTTTGCTAAATACGGGCCGCAAAAAAATGATGCGATAAAAAACAATGGGAGAGCATTGGGAAAGGAGACTACAATTGCAGCTCCAATTAGAAGAAAGGGAGTTAGAAGTAGAAGGGGCTCGCCTTTTTGATAAGCAAAGGTGAGTAACCAAAGGCTAAGAATAGTGCAGACATGAATGTATAGGCTATCGCCTTTTAAACATTTTGCGAAGTTCATTTACCAGATAGGTATCCTTGAGGTGCGTTTTATACAAGAACTGAAAATAAAGCGCCATAAATAAAAATATGGTATAGACTCCAACGCCGCCGACTAAGATCTGCAGTCTTTTGGGCCGTGCCTTATACAGCGGCACAATCGCCGGATCCACCACTTTCAAGGTCGATATATCCCTGGCTTCCTGAATTTTTGCTTCCTGCAACTGCTGTGAGAGGAGAACGAGCAGTTTGTTTTGAATTGTTATCCTTCGTTCGTAATCTACTTGCTTGGGAATGAGATTCGCGGATCTTTCGAGACCAACAACGACATCTGAGCTGCCGTCTTGTTCCATTTGCTTCAGTTTTGCTTGGATAACCCGGTTTTCGTTTTTTAGAGCGACAACTTCAGGGTAGCTTTGGCCGTGGTTCATAAGGAGCGTTTTAATCCGCAACTGGTTGCTGATGAGCTTGGCTTTGAGCTGTCCATAGCTTTGCAGAGTCATTTTCATCTGCTCAGAAATTTCGTATACCTTGTTTTCTATCTGGAATTTCTCGTATTGGGCTTGAAGTGAATCGAGTTTTGTTTGATTGAGCGCGATTTGCTCCTCTAAAAAGAGTTTGTCGCGTCTTCCCTTCTCTCTACTGACTTCGCGTATCATAGAATCAAGAAGGGTAAACGTGTAATTGGCTATGGCATGGCAGGTATCGGGGCTTGTATGGTAGCTGGTGATGGTAAATGAGATTGGCTTTGACACGCCGAAGCTCCCTTGCTCGCCCACCCCAAGGACAAGGTCATTGTCCAACTGCTTGATGGCATTGACATAAGGATTTTTATCCTCTTGGAGCTTAAATTTCTCGATATAGTTGAATTTATCGATTACTTTTCGTTTGAGAGCCTGGCTGCCGAAGAGAATCTTTATTTGTTCAGGCTGGATCTCTGAAGTGGATGAAAAGCCGCCAAAAAAATCACTTGAAATGAAGCTAGGGATAATTGATCGTTGTGAAAAGGGGGGAAGAAACGTTACTGAGGAGGCGAATTGGCATTCGACAACGTATAGGACATACAGAAAGGCCAGAATGCCGACAACAAACACGCTGCCACATATCAGTTTCCACTTTTTAATCAGAAAAAGCAGAAGCTCCGAGAAGTCGAACATCTTATTGGATTGTTCCATAGAATTTTTAATGTCTTTTCTCTCCCGAGAGATAGAGACGCGAACGGCTGTAAATATGGACTACGGAAAACTACGAAGCATTAAAATACTTTATTGCGTTAATGCGGAAGGTCGATAGCGCTCAGACCTTCAAGCTTTAGTAATCCGGGGCCGATTTTGTCCATCAGCTTATAAAGCATCCAACTAGTTAGAGGTATTCGCGATTGAGGATCGCGGAAGGCTGCGTACAGTGGCGATGCGAAAATGTGAATTAATTTTTGCGTGGCCCCTAATTTAATACGGCAATTCATCTGCTCAATGGCCAATGCTAATGTTGTGGGCAATGTTTCCGGCGCGGCCCGGAGGCATGAATTATCCCATGAGCTGCTCCTGAAGGTGCCGGTTTGCCGCTTTGGAAGGATGCGCCACGTTCGCCGCAACGCATTGTGGCGCACTGTCTCATGCAGTCTTCAACGGCCATGCGCTCGAACCGGCAGGCCATCATCGACCATAATCCGCCACCGCTGTTCCCCGCGCTTCGACCAACCATTTATTTTGTATGGCTTTGGGCGATTCGTGCCCTGTGAACAATTTTGGGGCTCGCGCCCGATATTTTGCACAACCCAAATAAGCATTATGGTCGTGTCGTATTCTTTGAGGCGTTTAGTGTTTAATATGTAACTCCGGCCACGGTGGGTGACAATTTTCTACTTGGATGATCCCCGACCTGAAGGTCGGGCCGTACAGCGGTTAACACTTATAGCTTGCCGGAGTACTATGTTTTTGACAATGGTTTTTTTCGCACTGTACGCTTCCGTGATTTCTACCCGACCCTTGACACTCACAAAGAAAGGATCGGCATGAGTGTGTTTTGCCGACGGAGCCGTTACGAGCTCGCACTTTTGATGGCTTTTTCTCTTTGTTGCTTCACAGCAATCAATCCCGCCTTTGCCCAAGAAGTCTTTTCTCTTCCCCAGGGAAATGATTTTTCATTTGCGCAGCATCAGGCCGATATGCTTTTGGAAAACGGCGCCAATGGAACAAAAAACACGTATTTGACCCGCGAACCGAATTTTGTTGACAAACAAATAGATCCGGCACAGTACATACTCGGACCCGGTGATGAGCTTTCGATATTCGTGTGGGGTACGGTGAACGCATCTTTCATCTCGAGTGTTGGGTTCGAAGGGAACGTGGTTATTCCCAAGGTTGGCGTGGTCAAGGTTGGTGGCAAAAGCCTTGAAAAATCTCGTGAAATAATTATTGATGAGCTTTCGCCGACATACAAGGGGGCGGATATTTCGGTGCTGCTCAGAAACATACGCGAATTTAAAGTGTATGTTTTAGGCCAAGTTAAAGCTCCCGGCGCGTACCAGGTCGATGCCGCTACGCGGGTTTCTGATGCCATTGCCAAAGCGGGTGGCTGTCTTGATTCGGGTAATGCACGAAGGCATATAGAAATCAAAAAAAATGACGGCCAAGGCAAACCGGTCGACTTAGCCCTTTTTTATCATGCTAATGTCGATGAAAAAAATCCCTATCTTACCGAGGGCGATCGGATATATGTACACCCGGCAAAGCGTTATATAAGCATCACCGGCGCGGTGAATTATGCTGGACGCTATGACTACATGGATGGTGATTCACTCGGAACGATTATTCGGGTAGCGGGCGGGCTTTCACGTGGCGCTGATTCATCACGCATTATACTCTCCCGATTTGCGGGACCGACGGACACCATTCAACGCATACGCCTACGGCTTCCGGGGGCGGCAAATATCGAATTGCATGAAGATGACCGGGTGCATGTATATACTATTCCAGAATACCGCGTGGCACGAAATGTTGTACTTACCGGTGAAGTTCAGTATCCGGGGGTATACCCTATCGAAAAAGACCAAACTCGTCTCAGAGAAATACTTGAGCGAGCAGGGGGGCTCACCAAGGATGCATTTCACCAAGGAACGGAAATAAAACGAGAATCATTCACCGACATCACAATTAACAATGTCAACACATTGCTCAAAGTGCTTCAAGTGACACAGGTCGACCCTAATTATCTCGATCCGGCCGAGCTGAGCTACATAAAATCAAAAATCACTGAATCAGAGCAGCGAATAAGTGTTGATGTCGGCAGGTTGTTCAGCGACAAAGAACAACTATACGACATAATACTGCGCGATGGCGATCGGATTAATGTACCGCGAGTTAGTCTCGATATCAAGGTGACGGGGGCAGTTGCCAATCCAGGCCTAGTGCCTTATAAAAAAGGTAATAATCATTTGGACTACATTGACCAAGCCGGTGGTTTTCTCAAAACGTCTCGTCGCCGTGATGTGCGGATCAGCACGGCCCGTACCGGCAAAGGCGTGTGGCTTTCACCCGGCGAAGTCGACCACCTGTCTCCGGGGGATGTCATATTCGTTCCGGAACGCATTAAAAGGGATCGAGCCGGTATCGCCAAAGATCTCCTCTCGATTATTGGATCGGCGACTACGATTACCATTGGGCTGATTACGATATTCGGCAGGATTTAGCGGCTGAATCTATTGAGGTGCGATAGCAGAGTCCTGCGGATTTCTCGTTACCGGGGGGTATCGGCAAATCTTAGGAAAGCGCTTTTCTCTGCTATCCTTCCCCTACCGCCTTTGACGCCTGGCCTTGCATGCGTTCTTGGAGAGCAAGAATTTGATCGATAAGTTCTTGGCGATTAGCCACAAATAGTGCATCTTTGCTAAGCGTTTCCATTGTTTACACAATATACAGTATGGAAGCGTATATGTCAACCTCCACAAGGCTTCGTGTAGCGCTTTTTTCTGCGTACGGTGCGCAGGTCAATACCCTCAAGTATCATGATCAACTGTTCATAGCTTACCGACAGCGCTTCGGGCGCCGCCCCCGCTTCGATGGGCGGGACTTGGAACCGTCCCGCTTCGAGCCGCTTATACAAAAGCCAAAAGCCGTGGCGATCCCATACGAGAATCTTCATCCGGTTGCGGCGCTTGTTTACGAAAACAAAGGCGCCGTCGTTGAGCGGATCACGGCGCAAATGGTTGGCCACAAGCCCCGCCAACCCGTCGAAGCTTTTGCGCATATCGGTTGGCAGGGAATACAGATAGATGCTGCGCGCAAAGGTAACACCAAACATCAGTGCGCAACCGCCCGTATAAGTTCGGCAATCTCCTCGATGCCAAAGGCGCCTTGAATGAGTACAAAGCTGCGGGTCGCCGCGCCTTCACCAACCGGACGCAACGGGACAAAGCATCCGGCTTGCCGGCCGGGGACCTCTTTGTTCTGAGATTCCACATTATTTTTGCGGCGCTTTTCGAGATGGTACTGCAGAGTCGAGCAATTAATCCCCCGATCGGCGCAAAATGCCTTCTGGGTAAGGCCGCTTGCCTTGTAAGCCGAAATCAGCTCGTCTGTGTTATGAGCCATTATTCCTCCTGGTGGTTAAACAACTATAGAGGAATATGACTCACACGGGCTCCGGCGGGGTAGATGGAATTACCGGATGCTTACTTTTGCTGAACGGGTGTTTGCATTCTTACTCGATGAACACAAGATTGACGATGAGATTGCCAGCAATATGCGAGCATGGAGACACTCGGGTTTTAGTGTAGATAACTCAGTGCGCATAGATAAAGGTGATCATGCGGGGATGCAGAGGCTTATCCAATATATCGCCCGGTGTCCGTTTTCTTTGACTCGAATGGTCTCCACCACCAAAGACGGCAAGATTATTTACCGGGCATCTCATGCTCAGTGCATACCTTTTCCACTGTCGGGCGATACTACACTCATGAAAGGGATGCCTCGTAACTATGAGTTGTATGACCCTCTTGATTTTTTAGCGGAAGTTACGCAGCATATTCCTGATAAAGGGGAACACCAGATTCGCTATTATGGTTGGTATTCAAATAAAAAACGAGGTCAGAATCTGAAGAAGATGGCCAAGCTGGCTCATGCGTCGGGTTCTGGTGAACCGGACACTCCATACCGTCGAAAATGCCGTATGACTTGGGCGGCATTAATAAGAGCGGTATTCGAGGTGGATCCTCTAAAATGCCCGACCTGTGGAGGCACTATGAAGATTGTCTCATTTATTGAAGAGGATGTGGTCATTGAAAAGATATTGCGCCACTGTAAGCTCTGGAAGGATTTTCCGGCTCGACCACCACCGGTCGAAAGGATTGTGACTCCTGTATTGATTACC
>WJJU01000038.1 GCA_014729595.1 Chitinivibrionales bacterium | reverse complement strand
CTGTTTACACTTTGCCGAATCGGTGCCGGAGAATCAAGCTATTTAGAACTGATATCGGGGATCAAATGAGATTAGACAAGCCGGCCAAATCATAGTTATCGAAGACCGAACGGTACGAGAAATCACCATAAAAAGCCGTTATAAACTCGGCAAGTCTTGGGTGACCACGTTGTGCAATGCCAATTGAATTCACCCTATCCCGCACCGACAAGGCCGACTCGATCGGCTATTTCGGCTACATGCTGGATTTAAGGATAAAAAACACCAAGGCGATACCCATCTTCGGCGAAATAACGATCGCCACCAATCATGATAGCCTGCCGGAAACGCGGGTTAATGGAATTGTTGAGGGGCCGGCGAAACACTAAGGGGTTGGGTGCACTACGGATTTTTAGGCAACGAGCTTGAATTCCTCCAACCTACTTCTTCTGTTGTTGGCGAATTTTCGCCCACTCGTCTTTGAGTGTCACGATACGATTGAAGACCGGCTTTGCGGGTGTGGAGTCCGGATCGACACAGAAATAGCCCTGCCGCTCGAACTGGCACCGATCGCCGGCCCGGAAGTCGGCCAGTGAAGGCTCGATTTTACATGTCGCGAGCGTGGTCAACGAATCGGGATTCAGGTTGTCCGTCCATTCTTTGCCCTGTTCGGTCGCAAGGGGATTCTCTTTGGTGAACAAGCGATCGTATAATCGTACTTCGGCGTCCACCGCGTGAGCCGCCGACACCCAGTGAAGCGTGGCTTTGACCTTCCGCCCATCCGGTGCATTGCCGCCACGCGTTGCGGGATCGTATGTGCAGCGAAGCTCAACCACTCTTCCTTCATTGTCCTTTATCACTTCGTTGCAGGTGATGAAATAACCATAACGAAGCCGTACTTCCCTTCCGGGAGCAAGACGGAAAAATTTCTTGGGCGGATTCTCCATGAAATCATCCCGTTCAAGATACAACACCTTCGAGAATGGGACCTTTCGTGTTCCCGCACTCTCGTCTTCCGGGTTGTTCACCGCTTCAAGCTCTTCCTCCTCACCTTCGGGATAGTTGGTAATAACCACTTTCAGAGGACGCAAGACCGCCATGGCGCGCGGCGCGACTTTGTTGAGGTAATCCCGGATGCAAAATTCCAGCACCGCAATATCGATGGTACTTGCGCCGTGCCCCACCCCAACCCGCTCACAGAACAAGCGAATCGCCTCGGGCGGCACGCCGCGTCGCCGAATACCGGCAACCGTCGGAAGTCTGGGATCATCCCAGCCGCGAACAAGTCCCTTTTCAACCAGCAAACGAAGCTTCCGGGTACTCAGAAGCGTGTAGCCGATTCCATAGCGAGAAAATTCGTACTGCCGCGGTCGAGCCGGCAGCTCAGTTATCTTGGCGAGTTCATCGAGAAACCAATCGTAGAGCGGACGATGGTTTTCAAACTCGATGGAACACAGCGAATGCGTAACCCCCTCAATCGTGTCTTCGAGACCATGAGCCCAATCATACGAGGGATAAATGGCCCAATTATCGCCTTGACGATAATGGGGAGCATTTACGATTCGATACATTATCGGGTCGCGCATGTTAAGATTGGGGTGCGCCATATCAATCTTGGCGCGCAACACACACTCCCCTTCGCTGAATTCCCCCTTGCGCATCCGCTTAAACAGTTCAAGATTCTCGGCAACCGACCGATTGCGGTACGGACTGTCGGTGCCCGGCTTGGTTTCGATCTTCTCTCCAGGTTTTATATCGCTGAGGTCGGTCCCACGGTAGCGACGAATCTCTTCGGGTGAAAGGCTGTCCACGTAAGCTTTGCCCGCCTTGATAAGCTCAACAGCCCAGTCATACATTTGATCAAAATAGTCGGATGCATAATAGAGGTGTTCGCCATAATTTGCACCAAGCCATTTCACATCTTCCTTTATAGCGTCGATATATTCGGGTTCTTCTTTCGTAGGATTGGTGTCATCGAACCGTAGATGAAACTCTCCATTGAATTCCCGAGCCATACCGTAGTCAATGTTAACGGCCATGGCATGGCCGATGTGCAGCGGCCCATTGGGTTCCGGGGGAAAACGTGTTACTACTTTGGTACATACCCCCGTCGTCAAGTCTTTTTCTATTATTTCTCGAATAAAATTGGGTGCGGTTTTGTTGCCGTTCGCTTTTGCCGAATTACTTGTCATTGCTACCTCTGCCGTATTCAGAATTGATCCAACCGTGTTCAATCGCGGGCCCGCCGGTTGCCTCCGCCCTCCGAACCAATCATTGAGAGGGTTCGGCAGGTCCCTCGCCGTCGCGCTCCCGCAGCCATTGAACCGCGCGGTCGATCCTTCGAAGCACCTTCTCTTTCCCCAGCGACTCGAGCAGCTCGAATAAGCCGGGGCCGAAGCTTACGCCGCTGACGGCCAACCTGGTCGGGTGAATCAGCTTCCCGGCCGACAACCCCTCCTCTTCGGCGTAACGGCGATAGGTCTCTTCCAACTTAGTGTGATCCCACGGCTCAGCTTGGGCCAATCGTTCTCTTAGGGCGACAAGTACCCGCGGGGCCCCCCCTTTGAAGTGCTTTTTTGCAGCCTTTTCTTCGTACTCCGTCGGGTCCGCAAAAAAATAACGAGAACCGGACGCGATATCGGTAACCCTTCTTGACCGATCCTTCAGAAGCCCGACGATATCCTGAAGAGCGGGATCATCCGGTGACGCATCATCGGGAATCAGTCTTAGTTCTTTCCATTTTTCGAACACATCGCCCATAACCGATTCAACCGATCGCTCCTGCAAATACTGGCCGTTAAGCCACTCCAGTTTTTTTTCATCGAATACCGCCGCCTTGGGCGAGACCTTATCGAGCGAGAATGCGTCGATAATTTCAGAGCGAGACATCTTCTCGCGATCATCGCCGGGCGCCCATCCTACCAGTGCAAGAAAGTTAAACAGGGCTTCGGAAAGATAACCGGCCCGCTTGTAATCCATCACCGATGCCGCGCCCTTGCGCTTGGACAATTTGCCCCCTTCCGGAGACAATATTACCGGCACGTGCGCGAACCGCGGCGGTTCCCACCCGAAAGCCTCGTACATAAGTACATGGAGCGGTGTTGAAGCGATCCACTCTTCGCCGCGTATCACGTGGGTAATATGCATGTGGTGATCGTCCACGACATTAGCCAGGTGGTATGTCGGAAACCCATCCGACTTAAGCAGTATAGTATCCTCGAGGATATCACTCCGGTACTCGATGCGCCCCCTGATTCGGTCCTCAAACACAACGGGGCGCTCCTCGGGTGTCTTGAACCGTACCACAAACGGTTTGCCCTCCGCAACAAACGCCTCATTCTCCGCATCGGAAAGACATCGACAGTGCCGGTCATAGCGGATGGTCGCTTTCTTCTCTTTTTCTTGCCGCGCACGAACTTCCGCCAGCCTCTCCGGAGTGCAAAAGCATCGATACGCCCGTCCATCCGCAATAAGGTTCTCTACAAAGGAACGATAGAGATCGGTACGCTCCGACTGCACATACGGCCCATACGCCCCCCCCACCTCGGGACCTTCATCCCACTCCAACCCAAGCCATTTCAGGCTTTCGTATATCTCGT
>WJJU01000400.1 GCA_014729595.1 Chitinivibrionales bacterium | reverse complement strand
GTGGAACATACGGTTGCAAATTGGCTCCGTCCTCAAATGCGGACCGATTACTTGATGCGGAGCTTGATAATCTTCGAAGTCAAGGCCTCTTTAACGACGATGGTAATTTTCAGTTCAAGAATAAGTTCCGAACGGAAAATATCAGCATATATCTGAGTAGGGGGGATGGAAAGAGCAATCCCGACAACATAGTTGATATCATTATGATGATTGCTGATCCCCTGAAGATGCAGACGCCGGACGAAGCGCATCATACATCCGAAGAACGTATACAGTTGATTTGGGAAAGAGACAATATGAGTGGCGCGACCGTGCAACCGTCCCGAAAAACAACGGAAAATCGGAACGAACCGAATGAAATGGCTGAATCAGCTAAAGTAATAGACGGTGAGGTACGGTCATACTACCTTGCGAAATATCGCTACAATCCGATGAACATCCCTGATTCTTTGATTGCATTCGATCTAAAAACGGATTCATGGGCCCAGCTACGAACGCCCTTCATAGAAAAGAATATGTGCCGACTGCATGGCGGTTTGCAATATCCGATAAACCCCGAAGAGTGTGTTCGTGAGCTATTCCCCTTCAATTATGTACTATTTACGGCGGCCGGACGCGATGCTGAAAATGCTTTTTGCAAAGGGTTTGGCGGAAGCGGGATCGTCATTCAAAATCTGCTGTTTCCGACAGGGCTCTATCATCAGATCGATAAAGGCTTTTCACCCATTGAATTGCCTGACCCGATGCAATATAGCCTGCAATCAACGGAATATTTTCGCGGCGGATTGAATCTTGAAGAAGTGCGGGATATCATAGAGCGCGATCGCGATTCAATCAGTTTTGTTTGGTTGGAAGTCGATAATAACGGTGCGGGAGGATATCCCGTTTCTATGAAGCAATTGAAGGGGCTGAAGACTCTTGTAGGCAAACACCGGATACCGCTGGTAATCGATGCTACGCGCGTTATTGAGAATGCCCATTTTATTGTAAAGCATGAAGATGGGTATGCGGGGAAATCCGCATGGCATGTGGCCCGAGAAATACTTGCATGCGCAGATGCCGTGACGGCAAGCTTGACCAAGGATTTTTGTGTTAAAACCGGCGGGTGTATTGCAACAAACGATAATGCTCTATATAAGAGTATCCATGAGTGTATCAACCGGGAAGGTCTTGGTATAGATATAATAGATAAAAAACTAATTGGACTTTCATTTAGAGAGCATTCACGCATAGAGAATTTAACTTCTCGCCGAATCAATTCAGCAAGCGCATTATGGAATGCCTTGCGTTCACGAGGTGTACCCGTTCTTGAGCCGGCCGGTGGGCACTGTGTGGTAATTGATGTGAAGCGCATGCATCCCTTTTCTTCTTTTGCCGATCCGGTTTCTTCATGCGCTGCTTGGTTGTTTATCACTACTGGAGTTCGTGCTGGTGCGCATAGCGTTGGTATGCAAAAGAATACCGCTTTAAATAATCTCCTCAGGCTGGCCATCCCTGTCGGCCTCTCTCGCGAAGATATCGATGAAATAGCTACGCGAATGATTGCCGCATTCGAAAGGATGGAAAATATCCCGGAACTAACATCAAGTGCCGGAGTGGCTAATGCGGTCGATGTGCATGGTGAATATATCTTGCATGCATATCATAATACAACCGGTCCTGTCGTCGCCGCCTCGGCCGTATCTATTCCGGAAGCCGTCAGTGATGATTCAACTAAGGAAAAAACGGAGAATGTGTCCGCGGTTCGGATTCCGACCTCCGAAAACGTAAGCGCGAATCCCACTAAGGATCAATCCTATACAAGCGAAATAGCCGTGGTGGGGATGGCGGGAAGATATCCCAAAGCCCGCAATCTTGATGAGCTGTGGGACAATATTTTGAATGGCCGTGATTGCATAGAAACTATTCCGGATGAGCGTTTTCATAAGCGGCAGCACTGTGAATTTTCAAAAAAATACCGCGGTGGATTCATTGATGATATCGATAAATTTGATTCTCTGTTTTTCAATATATCACCGCGCGAAGCGGAGATGCTCGACCCGCAAGAGCGGCTTTTTCTGGAAGTAGCATGGGAAGCCATTGAGGATGCTGGGTATTATCCGGATCTGCTGTCAAAAGAAGCGGGACACGAAAAAGTTGGTGTGTATGTTGGGGCGGTTTGGACATTGTATCAGATGATCGGTATAGAAGAAAAACTGCATGGCCATAAGGTCTCTCCTAATTCGTTTCTTTGGAGTATCGCAAACCGTGTCTCTTATTGGATGAACCTTTCCGGACCGAGTATGACCGTCGATACTGCTTGTTCTTCGAGCTTAACTGCGCTGTATTTGGCCTGCGAAGCAATCAAGCGAGGAGAGTGCACTTCGGCAATCGTCGGCGGTGTAAATCTGGATATACATCAGAGTAAATGGGACATAAATTGGGCGGAAGGCGCGGGGGCATTATCGGAGGACGGGGTGTGCAGGACGTTCGGCAAAGGGGCAAACGGGTATGTTCCAGGCGAAGGGGTCGGTGCGTTGTTTCTCAAGCCGGTCGAATCAGCCGTTAGAGATAAAGACAACATATATGGAATCATCAAAGGCATCGCCGTAAACCATGGCGGAAAAACAAGCGGCTTTATGGTACCCGATCCTCACGCACAAGCGCGGCTTGTTGAATCCGCATTACGGAATGCGGGGATTGATGCCCGAACCATTACTTACATTGAGGCTCATGGTACCGGAACTGAACTGGGCGATCCTATTGAAATTTCAGGACTGAACAAAGCTTTTAAAAAATATGACGTTGAGCGCAATAGCTGTTCAATCGGTTCGGTGAAAACAAATATCGGCCACCTTGAAGCGGGGGCGGGAATAGTGGGAGTGCAGAAAGTACTCTTACAAATGGATCGTCGCACACTAGTACCTTCGCTGCACTCTCAGGAACTGAATGAATATATTGAATTCGAGAATTCGCCGTTTTTCGTTCAACAAAAAGTCGAAGATTGGGAACCTAAGTATGTTAATGGTCAAAAAACTCCGCTTCGCGCGGGCATTAGTTCTTTTGGTGCCGGTGGTTCCAATGCGCATGTCATCATAGAAAAGTATGAGTCGGCCCCAAATGCAACGGACAAAGAAAACGAGAAGAATGTAAAATTCATATTTCCGTTTTCCGCACGCGATGAAAATCAACTGCGGGAATCTGCAAAAAGGATTTTGTTCGTGCTCGAACGTGATTTAACGGGTTCGTATACCGCCGCCGAAAAAAAAATCCGCGATATAAGCTTTACCTTATGCGCTGGAAGAAAGTCATTCGGAAATCGACTGGCAATTATTGCCAAAACCAAGAAGGAATTGGCGGAAAAGATATCCGCCTTTCTTGATGGAAAATCTCGAGAAGATGTCTTTCAAGGTGAAATTAAAAAATCCAATGCTATAGCAGGTATACTGAATCGGAATGAAACCGACGAATTCATCAGATTGGTTTTGGAAAGTCGCGAACCGTCAAAAATTGCACACTTATGGGTTGAAGGGTTGTTCAATGACTGGCAAGAGTATGTTAATAATGGCGGTGGTAAAAGAATTTCGCTTCCGACTTATCCTTTTGATGGAAAATCGTACTGGATTAGCCGTTATGCTCCGGGAATGGTAATACGTCTGAACGGAATGCATCCGCTCTTGCATACCAATACCTCGGATCTCGGCGGGCAAAGCTACCAATCAACCTTTAGCGGTAGCGAACTATTAATAAGTGGGCGCAAAATATGCGGGCGAAAGGTCATGGCAATAGGTGCATATCTCGAAATGGCTCGAACCGCTATTGACAAAGCAACGCTACTAAAGGAGAAGGCGGCCGTTCTTGAGCTGTGGAATGTCGGCTGGGAATGCCCGCTTGTTTTTCATGATACCAACGACGAGACGAATAGAACGCTCATTTCCATCGCATTATGTGCAAAAGATAATGAACGGATAGAGTTCGAAATAACAAAAAATGCACCGAAAGATACGAATGCAGAATTCGACCGCGATGATATTGTACATTGCAAAGGCGAGGCGGTTTTTCGAGTGAGGCATGATGGTGCAAATGTCGATTTGGTGAAGTTGGAAAATGAACTCGAGCCACATGCCTTTGGTTCGGATATCGATTGTCTTTACGAGGACTTTGCGACCTCCGGTATACAGTATGGCACGGCTTTCCGGTTACTTACCGATATACGAGCCGGATCAGACAAGTTGCTGGCTCGTTTACGGATCCCGGAAAAAGATTTGGATACGCTTTCACTATTCTATGTGCATCCCGGCTTGGTTGAAGGTGCAATACATGCGGCTGTTGTTCTCTTGGAAAGAAAAGAGCTTGTTGTCGGAAAGCTCATACAACCGGTGGCAATGGAATCGGTTGTTATTTCTGCTTCATGTCGAAAAGTAATGTTTGCACTGGTACAAAATGCACGGGTTGGTACACGTGATGAGAAGAGCGCGCTATGTGATGTCGTTTTATGTGATGATTGCGGCACTGTGTGCGTGGAATTGAATGGTATAGAATTTTCATATATAAATAAGGCGCTTGTCGAAAAAAGCTCAAAGGAGTTCGGCGGAATAAAAGTCGAAGACGGTTGGGATGGGAAAAGCTACCTGCCCGAGTGGGTGGAGGCGCCGATTGTTGATAAAAATGACAATCATGAGCATAAATCGGTTGTCATTGTGTGCTGTGATTCTTCACGGGATTTCGAAAGTGACATTAAACAATTTTATCATAAAACTACGACGGCACTGGTAACAATTATACGATTAGGCAATACAACCCGGAAGATTTCAGAAAATGAATGGCTCTGTGGGGTTAATGATCCAAAGGGATTCGAAACATGTTTAGGGTCGGTCAAAATAATTGATGCCCTGTATGTAATCTGCATGGGCGAAGAGCAATTCGATTCAGTAGCAATCGCCGATGTAATGGATGGGTATCGCCGCAATGAAATACAATTCCTACGACTGGCGCAATATCTCAAAAATGATCAAAAAGTGGGAAATGCGGTCGATACCTACGTCCTTTCACTGGATAATTTCGCCTGCGGCGACGTGCCGAATAATTACCGAGGAGCGGGAGTAACTGGATTAGCGTATTCATTGGCTCATAGGAATTTTCGCTACAAAGTCCGCAATTGCGATTTTTCGCGAAAGGATTTGGCTAATTCGGACCAGCGCGACATTCTATTGAATGCATTAGTTAATGAACCCGCTTCAGACCGTGGAGAGCTGATCAAATTTTCGGACGGACAACGGTATCGCATGGCTTTTACAAGGCTCGAATGGGCAGAGAACGACGATACAGTGATTAAGCAGGATGGTGTATATGTAATTTTAGGTGGAAGCGGAACCGTCGGACAAATCTTTACTCGTAACTTAATTGAAAGATATAATGCAACGGTTGTCTGGATCGGTAGAAGTGCGAAGGATTCCGACAAAGTCAGATCAATGCTTGCATCCTGGGAATGCGCCGAAAGAAAATTGTTTTATGTGCAAGGTGATGCATTGCATCTGACCTCTATGGAAAAAGCCGTAAAAGATATCAAAAATGCACATGGTTCCATTGCAGGGGCATTTTTTGCAGGACTGGTATTTGGCTCAGACGACGCCGTAGAGAAAATAAATGAGAAAAAATTTGAGGAAATAGTATCCGTAAAGATTCGCGGTAGCTTAACCTTCTACAAGGCGTTAAAGGACGAAAAACTCGATTTTATTTGCTATTTTTCTTCCGGTCAGGCATGGGCCTTTACGGGGGCGGGGCAGGTGGCGGCTTACGCGTGCGGTATTACTTTCGCGGACAGTTTAGTACAATCTTTGCGGAAAAGTGCGCACTTCCCGGTTGGAATCATAAATTGGGGATTCTGGGGTGCAACAATAAAAAAAATGATCACGGAAACCTCGGGAAAAACCAAAGTTAACTATGCGGCTCTTGAAGATAATGAGGGATTTGAATGTTTCGTGCGATTTGTAGGAGAATTGCAGAGGGGAAGAATCAATCAGGTGCTTTGTATGAAAGCTCCGGCTCAAATAGAATCATTAATGCCCTGCGATATTACCGAACGTATAGATTTAGCCCATTGCAAGGAAGGCCTTAAAGAAAACGGGAAGAATCGGACGAGTTTGCGGCGCAAAAAGATTGATAACGCCATTGCTCCTTCTGAAGGAAAGATTAAGAAAGAGCAAACACTTGACCGCAAGCAGTCTTCAAGTACAATGCAAGTTGCATCGCCTGTAACCGAATCAAATAAGCGGGCATTGGTTAAAGCACAAGCAAAACCTGCAATTCCTTTGCAGGGATATGTAGAGAATGTAATCCATGAATGTTTGTCGGCTGCTCTCAAAATGCCGAAAGAAAGCATTGACCCCGATACCGCATTTTTCGAATATGGTCTCGATTCCATGTTGGGTGTTGCTTTCATTGATGATGTTAACGAAAAATTATCCATATCGATGAATGCTGCCATAACCTTTGAATTTTTCACAGTAGCAAATTTAGCCGGCCATGTGATTTCAACATACGGTGAAAATATACAGCCTGTTGCGGAAATTATATGGAAAAAAAGCGGTGGCGCATTTGCTGATAAGGTGGCAGAAAAAAACGAAGAGGAAGTAAGAAATTTAGAAGTAACGCCTGAACGCATAGCCCTCACGGAGCTGATTCCAAAGCATACCCATGGCCGTAATAAAAGGTTAGAATTCGGTGATGGAAAAAAAGCAGAGATAGCCGTCATCGGTATGGCGGGCCAATTCCCAAAGGCAAAAACAATTCATGAATTTTGGTCGAATCTTCTAATGGAAGTTGATGGTGTTGATGAGTTGCCTCCACATTACTTAGACCCTAGAATATATACGACTGAGAAACAGCGTGGGAAAACACGATGCAAGTGGGGCGGAATAGTAGAAGATCGGGATTGTTTTGATCCAATGTTTTTCAAAATTACCCCGCGGGAAGCTGAGTCGATGAATCCTCATCAACGTTTGGTGCTGCAAGAGGGATGGAAAGCTATTGAGGATGCCGGCTATAATCCGCGAGAGTTGCAAGGTACGAAAACCGGTGTATTTATTGGTGCAGAACCGATAAATTACCACGGAGAAAGCTTTACCGGATCATCTGATGCAATTATAGCATCGCGACTATCCTATGTGCTGAACCTGAATGGGCCGGCTTTGGTAATCGATACCGCATGTTCCGCATCGGCGGTTGCCATACATCTGGCTTGCGAAAGCCTGCGAAATCATGAGACCGATAGCGTTTTGGCGGGCGGGGTTAATGCCTGTATGAATCAGAATGTTCAGATAGCGTTGGATGATATAGAAATGATTTCTCCAACAGGCCGATGCAATACCTTTGACGGAAATGGGGACGGCACGATAATATCAGAGGGTATCGGTATGGTGTATTTAAAGCGCCTTGAAGATGCAATCCAAGCGGGTGATCCAATCTATGGAATAATCAATGCTTCGGGTGTTAACCAGGATGGAGCTAGCAACGGCATAACCGCACCGAATGGAGTAGCGCAAGAGCAACTCATAACCAGCGTTTATGAAAAGTATAATATTGATCCGGAAAAAATTGGATATGTCGAAGCTCACGGAACAGGGACAATATTAGGCGATCCCGTGGAGGCGAATGCGCTCATACGAGCGTTTAAAAAGTTTACTGATAAAAGGCATTATTGTTCGATAGGCAGCGCTAAATCGCATATAGGACATACGGCGGCGGCGGCGGGGGTGATTGGACTGATTAAAGTTTTGTTGACCATGCGGCATAAACGGATTCCGCGGCTTTTGCACTTTAATAATTTAAACCCTCTAATTGATTTAAAAAAATCGCCCTTTTATATTTCGACCGGAATATGCGAATGGGAGTCCCCAAAGGGAGAATGCCGAATGGCGGCGCTTAATTCATTTGGGCATGGGGGAACTAATGCACACATCGTGTTAAGGGAATATATACCTACACGGGAGCGAAAAAAGAATAGCGCCGCCGACAATGGTTCGAGGGAATGCATTATTCCATTATCCGCCAAAACACCTGAGCAACTTCGAGAAAAAGCAATTGACCTATTGAATTTCATTGAAAAGCATTGCTCCGGTGAAGACAAAACAAAATCCAGTGAACCGGTAAGGCTTAACGAGCTTGCTTATACACTCCAAATCGGCAGAGAGGAAATGGATGAGCGGCTTGGATTCGTAGTCGGCTCATTGGACGAACTGGCAAAAAAGCTCAAGGAGTATGTAAACGGCAAAACAGATATTGATAACTGTTACATTGGAGCGGCTAAGAGATGCAAAGAAAGTATGAGCTTTTTTGATGAGGAAGAGGCGGCGGCGGAAATAATAAATAATTGGATATTACACGGAAGGAATGCAAAATTACTGGAAGCATGGGTTAGAGGCTGTAATCTGGATTGGAAAATGCTCTATAGCGGAGAGAAACCGGAAAAGGTAAATCTCCCACCCTATCCTTTTGCGCGTGAACGATACTGGCTGGATTCGATAAATGGTGAGCGGGTCACTATAGAGGAACAAGCTCCTACTATTAGTCCGGTATTGCATCGAAATATCTCCAATCTGAGTCGACAAGCATATTCGTCAACATTTATTGGTAGTGAGTTTTTCCTAAAAGATCATCAAATAAATAAAAAGAGGATTTTGCCCGCATCGGTGTATTTTGAGATTGCACTTGCCGCCATCATAGATGCCGCGCCGCCGGAAAGGGATATGCAAAACATCGAGCTGCGTGATATTCATTGGATATGTCCCATCGTTGTGGAACAAGAAGATGGTGTCACAATTACCATTGCACTATACGAATGCAAATACGGAAGCATTGAATTTGAAATTTCCAGTGATGCTTTGGGGCAAGATCTGGTGCATTGCAGCGGAAAAGCCAAATATAATGATGATGGCGTTACGGGAAAATTGGATCTGCATGCATTACGAGCACGGATGAGCGCGGGCTGCAATCCAAATGATTTTTATAATAATTTTATTGCAAGCGGCATTGAGTACGGAGATTCATTGCAAGGAGTAATTGAGATTGCTCGCGCTGAGAAGCAGGCACTAATGCGAGTGGGAACTCCTGATGCAATAGCAAATAACAGCGATAATTTCTTACTGCATCCAACTTATGCCGAGGCCAGCTTGCAAAGCGCTCTTTATCTGCGGAGAGAATACAATAATCTGAATGCGGTTCCATTATCGCCGGTGCATGCCGAGAGGGTTCGAGTATACAAGCCTTGTACAAATGAGATGTATGCATCTATACGCATAAATGACGACGATGAGGAAAAAATTGATTGCAATTTGTGCGATGCGGAGGGTAACTTAAGTGCGGTGGTACAAGGGCTGTCAATAGATAGCATGGAAGAATATAATCTCGATGTGCGAGAGAAAAGTGATAGCCGCGATGAAGCCGCTACCATCCGTGAAAAAGAAATAGTGCCTACTTCGGAAGAACAGACGGAGCGAATGTTTTTTGTTGAAGAGTGGCAAGAAGAACAAATTGCCGATAATGAAGTATCCGGTGATAAGCAGCAATATATAATATTTGCGGATAAAAATTTTCATGCCGGCTCTATGAATGGGAAGAGTAAGGAAGCGTTCGCGGATGCGGTATACATTTATAGAGGGCAAACATACAAAAAAGAATCGAAATATACCTATCAATGTCGGGATAACACAGAAGACGATATCCGTATGGTTTTGAATGCGGAGGCTTTGAAAAAAGAAAAAGCTGCAACTATCGTATACGCATGGGCTCAAGGGAAAGGTGAGGCGGGGATTCATGCCCTGTTCGGCTTGTTCAGAGCAGTTCATGAATGTTCGCATCCAATTTCCCGCATAGTACTCATAGGAAGATATGACCCCACTTTGTGCGAAACATGTTGGGATTATTCATGGATTGGTTTTGAGCGTTCATTGAAATTAGCTATGCCGAAGGTAGTGATATCGTTACTGTACACGGATACGGGGGGTTATACATCCGAGCAGATAGATGATGCCGCAAAGCGGGGAGGAGCAATTTGGTATGCAAAAAACCGAAGATACAAATGCGCAATAGTTTCAAAGCACCTCGCCGAAAAAAAGAAAACGGTTTTGGTAAAACAAAATGGCGCGTATGTCGTCACTGGAGGATGCGGTGCGTTAGGGAAGCGATTCGCCGAATATCTCGCTGAAACCTGTAATGCACGCTTGATACTACTTGGAAGAAGGAAAATCACCTCGGAAATACGAAAAAAAATCGATGAATTGTACCAAGCAGGAGCACATGATGTCCGGTATTATTCAGTAGATGTATCAAAAAGGGAAAGCGTTGAAGCCTGGGCCGGCAATTTGCCATATCGGCTATCTGGTATATTCCACATTGCGGGGGTTGAATCTAGTCGACCATTCTATGAAAAAGATATCGAGGAGATAAAAAGAGTACTATATCCTAAAACAATCGGGACACTACTACTCGATGAATACCTTTCGGAACATCGACTGGATTTTGTTTGCTATTTTTCATCTTCTTCCGCAATTCTTGGGGATACGGGAGCCTGTGATTATGCAATTGCAAACAGGTTTCTTATGGCGTTCTCCCATTATCGACAAGCGGTAAAAGAAAACAAAGGCAGATCAATCGCCGTAAATTGGCCGCTATTCAGCGATGGGGGAATGGCCACGGAGGATCCGGGAAAAATTGCTTTTTATCTTAAAAGCAGCGGCCAGGAGG
>WJJU01000399.1 GCA_014729595.1 Chitinivibrionales bacterium | reverse complement strand
GCGAATGCGCGCTCAGTAATAACCACCAACTCCCTTTACCTTTTGTCGGAGGTTTTCCTATGCCGACCTATGAATACAAATGCAATAGCTGCGGGGCGATGTTCGAAAAGTTTCAGAGCATGAACGATGTGCCTGTTTCCCACTGTGTATCGTGCGGTCGAAAAGTAGAGCGGTTGATTGGCACCGGCGGCGGGATTATCTTGAAAGGAAGCGGTTTTCATGCAAACGACTATCCGGCCGCTTCAACAGCCGATACCGCTACAGGCGCTTCGTGCGGTCGAGAGTTTCCCTGTTGTGGAAGAGATTCTTTTTGCGGAAAACCCGGATGTAACGAATAAAAGGGAGGAAACCATGCCTTTGAGAGATGGAACCGGCCCTCTCGGATACGGCCCAGGAAGCGGGCGAGGGAGAGGAAGATGCCGCGGAGGCGTTCGTTTGGGTTGTGATGTTGCCCAAAGCGTCCTGCGCCGAAGAACGGGATGGCTTGCAGGGATAGCCGCGCCCCTTATTGTTGCGGCATTGCGGGACCTTGCCAAACCTTCGGGGCTGCTTGGATCGCGCTTACTCAGGCGATTCCCGCGCGCATTGTCGAATGGCTACGAAGTAAAGGGGAAGCGCTCGGTGCGTGATGCCGATTTTGCGGTTGTAGACGGCTCTCCCGATACCGACGTCGCAACGGCGCCGGATGACGCAATCGAACGAGTACCCTTACGGCAAAAGCTCCCCACAGGACGTAGAAATGGAGCCTGAATAGATGAAAATCGCTATTGCCAGCGGAAAGGGCGGGACCGGCAAAACCACGATTGCGACCAATCTTGCCGCGGTTGCCGCCAAACAAAACGAGCGAATTACCTATTTTGATTGCGATGTAGAGGAGCCCAACGGCCACCTTTTCCTTCATCCGCGAATAACGAAAACTGAAACGGGATCTATTCCCGTTCCCGATATCGATGAAGACACATGCAACGCATGTGGGGAATGTGTACGCTTTTGTGAGTACCGTGCTCTTGTTCGACTTGGTGAACTGGTCATGGTATTTCCGGAGCTGTGTCATGGTTGTGGTGGATGTACGCTGCTCTGTCCGCAAAAGGCCATACGGGAGCACAATAAAGAGATTGGTGTCGTGGAAATCGGCAGCGCCGCCGGAATAGGTTTCGTGCATGGCCGGCTCAATGTTGGTGAAGCGATGAGTCCTCCGCTTATTCGCCGTGTTTTGGCACAGGCAACGGAGCACGACACAGCGATCATCGACGCCCCGCCGGGTACCTCGTGCCCCGTGATCGCATCGATTCGCGAGGTCGATTTCGTAGCGCTTGTCACCGAGCCAACGCCTTTTGGACTCAATGATCTTGCCTTGGCCCTCGATATGGTGGAAGAGTTGGCCATTCCCTACGGCGTGGTTATTAACCGCGCCGAACCGGGAAATTTCGACGCACAGGACTTTTGCGGGAAACGTGGTGTAAATATTCTGGGCTTCATTCCCGACGATCGCCGAATAGCGGAGGCATATTCCCGCGGCGAGATATTGGTTGATGCGGTTCCCGGCTTAGAGGAACTATTTGCGCATCTATGGGAAACTATCAGAAAGCGGGCGAGCGCATGAAAGAGATTGTAGTTATAAGCGGAAAGGGTGGCACCGGAAAAACAAGCATTGCCGCCTCTTTCGCGTCACTGGCCGGCGGAACCGCCGTCCTTGCGGATTGCGACGTGGATGCCGCCGATCTTCATCTGATTCTCAAGCCGCACATCAAGCAACGTACCGAATTCCGAAGCGGGCATAGAGCGGTTATTGTCAATAGTAAATGTACGGGATGCGGTACCTGCGAAAATCTCTGTCGTTTTGATGCCGTACGCCGGGCCGAAAACGGAACCTATTCAATCGACCCCGTTGCATGCGAAGGGTGTGGCGTGTGTGTCCGGTTCTGCCCGGCCGACGCCGTCGATTTTCCCGAGGAAACCTGCGGCGAATGGTTTGTATCCGATACCCGATTCGGCACAATGGTCCATGCGCGATTGGGAGTAGCCGCCGAAAATTCCGGCAAACTGGTAACACTCGTACGCAACGAAGCCAATAAGACGGCCCTGAAACAAGGCGCGGATTTCATAGTGGTGGACGGGTCGCCGGGGATAGGATGCCCGGTGATAGCATCGCTGACGGCGGCCGACGCCGCTTTGATCGTCACGGAGCCTACGGTATCGGGTGAACATGACCTCGGGCGCATCGCCGAGCTGACCAAGCGCCTGAATATTCCCACAATGGTATGTGTAAACAAATGGGACATCAATCGATCGGCCGCCGACCGAATCGTCGAATTCGCCGAGTCGCACGGCATAAAAACGGCGGGACGCATCCGTTATGACAAAGCCGTCACGGAGGCACAACGGCACGAAAAGGCAATCCCGGAATATAGCGAGGGCGGGATCTCCGAAGACATAGTTTCCATCTGGGAATTCATAACGGCGCGAAGTGGGTGTGACAAATGATAACCAAGGACCTATCGGGAATCATACTCATCGATGACCACGCCGGTGAACAAGGCTTACATACCGAGCACGGCCTTTCGCTCTGGATCGAAGCCGCCGGTAAACGCATACTGTTCGACACGGGACAAAGCGATGCATGCGTTCAAAATGCCGAAAAACTCGGTATCGATGTCGGCACGGCGGACCTGCTTGTTCTCTCACACGGACACTACGATCACACGGGGGGAGTCGAAGAAATACTCAGACGCAATCCACACATTGCCGTGTATTGCCACCCGGGCATTTTCGTTCCCCGCTACAGCCGTCAAGAAAACGCCTCAATGAAACCGGTCAGTATAGACAGAGCGGCATCGAATGCACTCCACAAGGTAATGGATACAATTGGTTGGGTTTCCAAACCAATGAACATCGCTTCAAAGATCGGTATCACCGGACCAATCCCCCGAAAGACCGCCTATGAAGATACCGGCGGCGCTTTTTTCCTTGACCCCGGCGGGAAACGAGCGGATCTTATCGAGGACGACCTTGCCGTGTGGATCGAAACAAACGAAGGCCTTGTGATCATTACCGGCTGCTGCCATGCCGGATTGGTAAACACACTTCAATATGTACGCGGCATCACGAATAACACACCGATTCACGCGATTGTTGGCGGATTTCACCTGGTGCATGCCTCGCCGACACGACTCCAATCAACCGTGAACTCACTACGAATAATTGGATTCGAACGAATCATGCCGTGTCACTGCACCGGCGATAGCGGCGTCCAAGCACTGGTGGAGAGCTTCGGTCCCAAAGTGATGCCCGGAAGCTCGGGAGCCGATTTTTCTGTATAGACCCCAACGTTGCATAAAAATCTGTTTGACACAAATGTGGATAATAGCATTAATTGGAACTATGCCAAGGTTGTATCTATTACCGGAGTCTACCCTAAATGAAATCCGGAATTCTCAGTATAGGTCAAACGGATTCCCCCCCGAGAAAGCCCTTCGGCATCCAATCGCAACACTTGCGACGGGCTCGCCTTACGTCCGGTAAGTGCTCACTCACACCGTCTTGGTGTGGCTCTTTTGCGCCACCGGCGCAAGCCATGCTTCTGCCGCGAGTCCGTATTGGACACCTGTGCTCTTCCGTCCGACTTGCCGACCCTTATCCGTCGCTGAATATAATCGGGAAAACGATTTCGGAGGACACCAATACTATCCTCAATGCCATCAAAGCCGGTGCCTATGCCTATGTACTCAAATTCGCCTCGGGTCATGATCTGATTCACTCTATTCAGTAAGTGCGCAGAGGGGGATCATTTCTGTCCGGCAAGGTTGCCCGAAAAGTACTCGCGGTATTCGCCGAAAAGCCCAAAGCACAACCAAAACGCGCTCAACCTCACGAACGAGGGTCTAAACTCACCGAGAGAGAAACCGAAATGCTCGAACAGCTCGCCTAAGGGGCTTTATACAAAGAGATTGCCGCGGCGTTCGATATCAGCTATCATACGGTAAACAATCATGTGCGTCATATCGCCCGAAAGCTCAGGTCAATTCGCGGGGTGAAGACGCGGCGCATTTTTCCGGAACCGATTGACCATGACTATGGGCATTCCGAAGCCTCCGAGCGCCGCCTAATGGTAAGGCGGTCGGCGTGCCGATACACCCCTTCGCAACTACCGCTTCGTAACCGACCAAAAATACCAAGGGACTTCAGCACCAAAATGCATCACCGTCTTCGGCCTCGCTTTGGCCTTGTACGACTCGCCGGCGAGAGTGAGGTGTAGATTTTCGAACGGCTCCACGGTGAGGGGAGTCCACCGCACCGGTAAATGGCCCAACCGTTGCGTCTGAATGGTGACGCAAAGAACACCCTTTCGCACACACGCTTCGATCGTATACTCCGACTCCTCACCATTTTGATAATCCAACGAGATACCGTCATCATATACATAGCGGTACCGGGCAATTCCCCGGTGCGCTTTAGAGAGGCAGAGCAGTAGTTCTATTCGGGAAAAATCGTTGCGGTTGTTCGTCCGGGTTCCCCTTTGCATAGGGATGATCGCCCCCTCGCGTATGAACAATGGTGTCGTAAAATCCCCCTTTGCGACCATCATTACCCGGCCACCTTCGAGCCATTCACCCACATCCGGCCGATACCATCGCGCCTTCGGAAGCACAACTCGACGGTTCTGCTCCGATTCAGTCAAAAAAGGCGCCTGCATAATCGCGGGCCCAATCATGAATTGGTCATCGATATTCCAAAGCGGTAGCTTCGTACTCTCGTTGAAATCGTAGAAAAGCGGCCGAAGAACGGCCTCACCGTCTTCGCTCAGACGAACGAAGAGATTATACAAATACGGAAGTAATTTGTAGCGAAGCCTTGTGAACACCTTGGATACTTTCAATACACGCGCACCCAGCATCCACGGCTCTTGATTTCGGCCCATATGAGCACAGTGATTGCGAAAGAACGGAAAAAGAAAGCACGCCTTTATCCAATCGATCATCAATTGCGGCACCGTATCACCACCAAACCCACCGACATCCGGGCCATTGAACGGCATACCGGATAGCGCGAGGTTCAGCGATTTGCCGATGCCGCAACGTAAATAAAAGTAGTTCGAGAAGTTATCACCAGTCCAGTTGGCCGCCCATTTCTGTGAGCCGGTATAACCGGATCGGCTGAGCAAGAAAATGCGTTCGTTCGGGTATGCATTCTCGAGCCCCCTACGAGTCGCGCGAGACATGAGCATTCCGTACTGGTTATGGTAGTACTCATGAGGTGCGTTGCCGTAATCGAACCGCATGGCATCGCAGCTTATTCGACCCGTTGACGGATCGTTCATGTCGACCCAAGCGCTATGAATGCCGTATCGGGCAAACGACTCGACCTGCTCCGCCCACCACGCCGCGCCCTCTTCGGTAGTATAGTCCGGGAATACCGTGTAGCCCGGCCAGACCAGACCGACAAATTCGCTTTTGCCCGGATTCTTGCAGTATACGTCGCGCTTTTTTCCGCTCTCGTAAACATTGAATCCCTCTTCGCGCTTGACGCCGGGATCAAGTATCGGCACAACATGATAGCCGCGATCTTGAATATCCTTGATATCTCGAGCCGGGGCCGGAAAATGCTTCTCGTCAAAGGTAAAAACCCGAAATCCATCCATGTAGTCGATGTCAAGCCACAGCCCATCAACCGGATGCTTGTACATCTCGAAAGTATCGGCAAGCCATCGAAGGTCCTTTGCAGAACGGTATCCCCATCGGCACTGATGAAATCCCAAGGCCCACAGGGGCGGCCGTTCCACGATCCCGGTCAGTTTTTGGAGCTTGCGCGTAAGTTCGGGTAATGTCGGACCGTAAATAATGTACAACGACGGAGGCCCGCCTTCCGCTCCCAGGTAGATATACGAAGCAGCCTGGTTTTGTACCGCCGCCTGATCGGCGATGACCACCTTTTCGCCGGTACCAATGACACCGCAAAATGGACTGTCGACCAAGAGGCCCGCGTAATCGTTCCCGCGCTTTATGATAAGGTAGGGTATCGCTATGTAGCCGGGATCGTAGTAGGTATCCCTGATGTTGTTCATACCATGGTCGGCCCAGCAGTCCACCGTCCAAAATTTATAGGTGTTCCCGCTCTTCTCAAACGGCGTGTTCTTCTCACCCATTCCATAAAAACGCATGTCTTTGTTCAGCTCAAAACACCAAAGCCACTGCTCGGCGCACACCCCAAACGACATCGATTCCTTTGAGCGCAAGAACTCCTTACCGTTTCGCCCGATCAGCGCGAATGATGCATTGGTCTCGAAAGAAAGTGTGCTCCGCATTCCCCCATTTGCTCCCGGCTTTGTTTCAAGCACCATGAGTTCGTTTCGAGAGGGATCGGATTTCCAGCGGGAGGGATGTGATACACCAATATGGTAAATAGTATCGGCGGTACCGGTTACCTGTACTGCAAAACGCTGATCATCCTCGATAGTAAACCTATCCCGATGATAGCTGTTCGCAAAGGTGAAATTTGCCGGGTGGATATGTTTGTTAAGAAGATACATGGTTACCTGCCACTCATTTCGATTGGATTGGCTGCCACACCCGGCAGATAAGGCAACGGACGCCGGGAGTTAGCCCAAAGGCGCTAACTTAGTCTTTCGCTTGGCTAAAAAGTCGTCGCTTTGTTAGTTCGTCTCATCCCACGGAAAGAACCTCTCCCCCCAGACTCTTCTCCCGCAGGCAGACAGGGTGCGAAATCGTCCTTTTGGCCTTCCTTTTCCACCTAATACTCTTCATGTCCCCTTCTTCGCGCGCGGAGGAGGGGGCCCGCACGGCAGGAATGAGGCAGAGCCGTGAGCCACGAAGCGGCGACTTCCTCTCAGGTTGCAAGTTTAAGTTTGCGCGTATAGGGATTTAGCCCCCCCCAAAAAAATAGAAGTCGCCGAACCAAAGTTTTCCGATAAATAGGCACGAAGCAGCCATCTCGGATTGAAACGCAACACGTTTAAAAATTAAACGGTTACAGGACGACACCAGGTTTCTGCGGGCGCGGCAAACGACCTTGTCAGGGCTACAGACATTGCCCGAAGAATGATCAACGATTACGGCATGAGCGAAAAATATCGCAATATCGTTCTTCAATCGCGCGCCGGGCTCGCGTTTCTCGGCGACAACCCCACCGGTCGTCATCGCGAATACGCCGAGACAACCCAACAATACCTAGCCGATACCGTTGCACGAATAATCAATGAGCGCTACCAGGCTGTCAAAGACGGGCTTTATTCTCGCGAAGAGCTTCTACGACGCGTAACACAAAACCTGCTCGAAAAGGAAACTCTTAACGAAGAAGAATTCGGTGAACTTCTTGGTCAAGCGGTGGTTTGACCGCAAGACCGACGGCTGCTACTGGCGGGTATTCGCCGCCAATAGGCAATTCGACCACGACATGCCCCTTTCGGGAATAGCGCGGGAAATGCTCGGCTCCACGGCGCCATGCCTTCCGCATCTTGAGCGGACCGCAAAAGCGGGCACATACACCCATCTGCGCCCGCCACGTCCCGCTTCATGAGGCGACATCCTCACCACCACCGTCTTCGCCCATCAATATTGATCCTCGAGCCGTGTGACCTCAAAAAATCCACCCACAACCGATCGAAAAAATGATCGAACGAAGAGAAGGACGCATCATCGGCTCTTGAGAAAAAGAAATCCGCCCTCTCGCGCGGCGGCTGCTCGAGCGGCTCTACCACATCGCGCCGTCTCGTCACTTCATCCGTCACATCCCGAAACAAGCTTTGCCTGGGCGAAGGACGCAACGCTTCATCATAACCGCTCCTTCTCGACGGATCGCTCAGTACATCGTACGCCTCTTGTATTCGCAGAAACGGAGCGCTGTCTTCACCGTAACGATCAGGATGGTACTCTTTGGCAAGACGCCTATACGCCGAACGGATTTCATCAGCCGTGGCGTCTTTACTCACCCCGAGAATGACATAGAAGTTCTTAGCCATGTGCATCCTCCTACGAATCTATTTTTTTTTGGCAAACCATTCGGTTATTGTATAACAAAAGCGCGCATGTCTTTCTCGTGTGTCACAAACGGAACGAGTATCCGGACCGATGCCGTGCGGCAAGGCGATGGAATACGCGAAGCTGAACGTGGAGGAAATCCGGAAAATAGAGCAAAAACCGTACACCTCTGATCCCCAGATACAAAGCGTGTTCCCTTTCAACGTTCAGGTACGGAAGCGTCTTATCGCCGCCGGTATAGCCGGTATCCCAAAGGTTAAAAGCGTAAGGGTTGGTGAAGGAAGTGTCCCCCAATGGGCCAACCTATTCGATTTTGCTTGTGGAGAGGTACAGCCCTTCGTCCAGCTAAGCGTACCACCGCAATCCCCACGCCTCCCTCCCCCCACTCAATACCAACAAATGCTTTCTCGCCCTTAGCTAAATGCAAACTTTATTCCAGCGCCGATTCTGCACCCAAAGCCCCCTCGCTACATACGGCTGCACCGATTGATACTTAGTTCCTGTTCAGGACAGCTCAATTCTCGGGCACACTGAGAGGGCACATCGAGCACTTCGAAAGCCTCTGTGACCTCTGGGGGACTTCAGTGAGCGGTTATAGTCATTATGAACAGCAACTAATTAGAATCCGACACCATTCCCTTCATTAGCGCCAACAATTTGTTTCACTGTTTCAAAATGGGACTGCACACTTT
>WJJU01000398.1 GCA_014729595.1 Chitinivibrionales bacterium | reverse complement strand
GCGTATGTATGCGTGAAGAGGCGGTATCAGTTTCAGCTCCCGCCAAAACCCACATGACCCCGACAAGCATCATAAGCAAACCGGACTTATTCATCGGCAACCTTCCTTTCTCACGAAGCACCCTGACGGCAAGTAATTAAGCAAGTGGTTAAAAGCCGGTCCCGCATTGCCGGCATGCGTCCTTTGATATGCAATGGGGTATTAACAAAATGTTCTCTTTCAAAGTGAATCCTCCGGCCCACATCAAACCTCGGCCGCATCGCCCGCAGTACACCGTCGTTGGAGCCCACCAATCCAACATTCCCGGCCAAGTGAAAACCGGTGCAGGATTTGGGAAGCGGGCAGCGGGCTTCAAGTTCCCCCGTTCGGGTGTCGACTACCACTACCGCTTCTTCACGCGCGGCGTCGGTGTAGAATAAGCGGTTGCCGGCAATGGTCAACGGGCTGCAGCCGACGGAGCCCCGCACCCATAAGAGTTTACCGCTTGTCGCATCGATTGCCCTGATGTCATGCCCCCTGGCATATACCCTGCCGTTTTCGGCGGCAAGTTGGTAGGTCCCATAATCCTTATCGGTCCACTCATGAGTGCCGCGGTCTGCGACAAAACTCATCAGTACGCCGGTACCGTCAACCGCCCTATGAGCCGCGAACACCCGGCCGTCGGATACCGCAAGCAAAGGGCGATAACGATCCGACATGGGCCGTCTGTAATCGCTTTGCCATTCAAGTGCCCCGTCCGTCGTCCCAAAACAATGAATCGCCGTCGAAGAAGCGACATAAACATGATCGCCGTATACGGCAGGTTGAGAAAGAGGCCCATGCCCTATGGTACCGCTTCGCCAATTCGCCGTGCCGTCCTCGACATTCACAAACAAAACCTCGGACCCCGCCAACCAGCAAAGATTCGAGCCGGCGCATACCGGTGCATACAGGCGACCGCCGGGCGCATCGCCGCTGAATCGGTACCGCCAGGTTATTTTTCCGGTACCCGCGTCGAACGCGACAAGCGCACATTGTCTTCCCACCGAAACCTGTACGGCATACACATGCTTCTCATCAGCCGCCAGGTACCCGGCCGCCGCCTCCGAGGACACCCAAATGCGTCTCCCGCGTGAAAGTTCAAGCGCCACAACATGGTCATCGTCGTCAAGAACAAACGCCTTACCTTCATGCGTTGCCGGCGTACCGGCCAAACTCGCTTGTGGAACCTGGACCCCCTCATGACGCCATATTTCGTGAAACGCAATCTGTTCGCGAACGCTCGACTCGCGTTCCGACCCAAAGCCGCCGTGCCGGCTCACCAGCACCGTCAAAAAGGAAGCACCGGCCAGAAAAAGCATCACCGCGGCGGCGCGTCTAAGGCCATTGTACCGGAAAACGCCGAAACGATACAGCCCTCTCACCGGCTCAGCATCATGTTCCACGCATTGCTGCAGCGAACGGCGGAGCTTTTCGGAGGTTTCCCGCGGCTTTGTGCTTTGAGTGATCGAGGCGACAATGGCCCGCAGGGCTCTCTGCGAGTCTCGGCATTGTGCACACCGCTCAATATGCTTGGCACAGGCACGTCGCTCTATATCGCTGAGTTCATCGAGAACAAAGAGTTCGAGTCTCCTTCGGACACCTTTACAGTCCATGAGATTGCCCTCCTCTCCATCAATGCTTACGAACCATGTGGCAAGAAAGGGACAATTAATAGCGGATTTGGAGATGCAAAGCCTGAATTGTTGTTGAGCCAATGCCGATCGCACGGCATAAGTGAAGGGTCAATGTTCACGTTGCCCGCCGAAGTTTTCGCTTGGCGCCGGGCTGAAGCGGCGAAAAGGTGGGACAGTAGCACTGGTTAAGCGTTAAAACAACGGGGTCCGGGAGCTATTTCTTTGAGAGACGTTGATTCCGTCTCCGTCCGGTCCGCCCCCTGAGCAACGTATCGCGCAGGTGCTTAATTCCGCGCTGAGCGCGCTTTTTCGCAGCCTCTTCCGAGCAACCGAGAGCCTGCGCCACTTCCGCGAGTTTCATGTCGTGTACAACCTTCAAATAGAGCACTTTGCGCTCTTTCGGCGGTAATGTTTCAAGCACGCTAAGTGAAATGGGACTTGCATCACCACCTTCCGTGTCGAAAACGCGAAAGAAATGGTACGGATCGCATTCGTAACTCTTCCTCCGCCTGCGCTTCCGGACCATGTCGACACAGACGTTTCGAAGAATTCGATAATACCAGGGAGCAAAGAGACGATCGGGAGAATAGGTCTCACGTTTTTTGACAACCCTTAGAAATGCCTCTTGAACGGCGTCTTCACAGCATTGCCGATCCAAGAAATAACCGGCGGCAACCGCCAATGAATTGCCCGTATAGCGTTCGGTAAGCTCCCTGAATGAATCGTTGCAGCACAGCGTGGCAAAGCGCGCCATAAGAGATTCGTCGGAGGTATCGTTACGAGCATTCGGGGGAATTACGGAAGCATTATTCGATCGCGGCAAAACCTACTCCTCTTCAATCAGCTTGCCCGCCTGCAGTCTAATCACACGATGAGCATGGCGGGCTACGCGAATATCGTGGGTAACGAGTACGACCGCACCACCCCCCTCCCGGGAAAACTCCCCAAGATAGCCCAAGACCGTCTCGGCGTTTTCACCGTCTAAATTTCCCGTGGGTTCATCGGCCAAGAGCAATTTGGGTCGATTCAGTAACGCCCGCGCAAGAGCCGTGCGCTGTCGCTCGCCCGTGGAAAGCTCTGAAGGTACATGACGGGCGCGGCTTTCCAGTCCGAAATGCTTCATGAGTTCGACCGCATGTTCCCGGACGCCTTCGTTTTTGTCAATTGCCAGCGAAGGAGCAAGGATATTATCCAGAACCGACAAATACGGAATCAAGTGAAATTGTTGGAATACGAACCCGATGTTATGTGCTCGGTACCGCGCCCGTTGCTCGGACGACAGGGCGTACAAATCGCCGCCGGCGACCCGCACGGCGCCGTGATCGGGTGCAAGCAATCCCCCCGCCGCCAAGAGCAATGTAGACTTGCCGCAGCCGCTCGGTCCCTGAAG
>WJJU01000397.1 GCA_014729595.1 Chitinivibrionales bacterium | reverse complement strand
CGTATATCGTTGCCGAAAACTCCTCCTAAGGAAAAACCATGAACATGAGCCAAATCGATACCCCTTTGCTTTTCGAACCAATCTACAAAGAAAAGATTTGGGGTGGACGCAACCTGTCGACCAGTCTTTCGAAGGAACTGCCGCCCGAAATTCTCGTGGGGGAGTCGTGGGAGCTGACGGGATTCGACACCGACTGGTCGGTGGTACAAGGTGGAAAGCATGCCGGTACCACGCTTCAACGATTGGTCGAAATGTTTGGGCCGGAGCTTTTGGGCCGAATTCCCTTCCGGGACGCCCTACCATTGCTGTATAAATTTATCGATGCCAACGACAAACTCTCGGTTCAGGTGCATCCCGATGATTATCAGGCCAGAGCCAACAGTTGGGGCAATTTCGGTAAGACCGAGTGCTGGTATATCGTTGAGGCAAAACCGGAGGCGCGGATAATAGTAGGGTTCAAGGAAGGGGTGAAGCTGAGCGACGTAGAAAAGGGGATCAAGGATGATAGTCTCGGCGAGCTTCTCAATACAATCCCCGTGAGTCGCGGTGATATGCTTTTCGTACCCGCGGGAACGGTACACGCCATCATGGACGGTACACTGATCTACGAAGTTCAGGAATCATCGGACACAACCTTTCGGCTCTACGATTGGGGACGCACCGACAAGGCGGGTGTTTCAAGGCGGTTGCATATAACCGAATCGCTCGAAGTTCTGGATACCGAATACCACGATAGGCACAAGATACTTCCGTTAACGGTCGATACACCTCGCGGCAACCGTCGTTCTTTCAGGGTGGCGTGCAAATACTTTGTGGTCGAGGAATATCGCCTTGACGTCGGGGGGTGCGAGGAATTACCGCCCAAACAATCATTTCAAGTGATCACGGTTTTGGATAGACCCGTCGAATTGGTATGGACCGGCGGAACGATGAAAGTGGGGACCGGTCGTACGGTGTTTATTCCCGCGGCGCTTCGTGAAATTTCAATCAAGGCCGACGGAGGGGCGTCTTTTCTTGCCTCATCGGTGCCGGACTTGCGTTCCGAAGTAATTGAGCCGCTAAGAAGCCGCGGAGTATCGGATGATAGCATCGCGTCGCTGGGTGGAAACCCGACGAAAAATCATCTGTTGCCCTTACTGTAAACGGTTCCGCGCTATCGTGTATGCCATCGCATGTGTTCGAGATATCGCCGAAGCTTGCCGGCGGTATTAAATTTGGAGAGGATCAGAGTTTTTTTCAAGCCGCATATAATGCTTTTGATTTCGGGCGGCTGTTTGGCATAGAATCTTCGCCCGCCCAGAGCGTCGTAAAAAATGCGTATTAAGTCGCAGACGTCGTCCTGAATGTTGAACCGCGTAGCCGCTCCCCAGTGAAACATATCGATCAGCTTGACCTGAAATTCCAGGCCTACACGATTGAGAATTATGTTTTCGGTATGCAGGTCGCCGTGATACTCCCGCTGCTCGTGGATATGTTCAATACCAACGGTAAGGGCGTGCAGAAGGTGCAGGGCCTGAAAATAATCAAGACGCTCCCCCGGTTGGCGCTTGAGGAAATCTGATAAGAGTTCGCCGGGCACATAGTCGGAAATGAGAAATGCGACACGTATTCCTTGATACCAGATCGTCTCATGAGTTTGGTATTGTATAAGGATCGGACATGACCTTAGTTTATGGAGCTTGCGAGCATAGAATGCAAGATTGCGATTGCGTGGATTACGATGAGGAAAGAAAAACTTTGCCGCTCGCTCTATTCCGGTCGCCGCCTCGCGCACAAGGTAGACGTCACCTTCCCAACCGGAGCCTAGGTGATAGAGCACTTCGTATTTATTGGCCAGTATGCGGCCCGAATGAAAATCGAACGATTCGATAATCCTGCTTGCGCGTGTTTTCGGCTGCGCCATGACCATGCCCCCCCCCGCTTATCCGGGCGCTGATGAACCCGGCAAGAACAAATATACCATGCTTCCGCATACACCCGCTATTGTCCGAGAGGCTTTGAGGATGATATATTGCTTAGAGACTATCTGATGAAAGACGGCCTATTCACCGCAACAACAAGGACCCAGCCATGCTTAGGAACCCGCTGTTCGTTTTCGTAACCATCGGTTTAGCTTTTTTCGGTACCACCGCGCCCCGAGCGGCCGTTCTGAATTTGGACTACGGCAAAAACCCCGAATGGAAATACACAATGGAGTACCACTCGGAGTGCCGATTTACCGAAAATGACACGACTTCAACGAAGAAAACGGAATTAAGTTGTGTGCTGGACGGTTCCCTGGCGGAAAAAGCGGACGCCGTCGCTCTCAGAGTCAAGGATCTGACGGTGAACTCGGAACTGTACGACGACAATACAAAAGCGGCAATGGCGAAGAAACTGACCGAGACAAACTTTACCCTGCCGCTGGAAGACGGAGCGCCTTCGATTGCGGGATTGGGCGATTTGTCGTCCGACGGTTTGCCGGAGTGGAATCTTTACGTTCAATTCGCCAAGCTGTTGCCCCAATTACCACAGCAGGCTACCAAGAAAGGGTTCTCTTGGGAACGAAGCGGTCGATTGAAGGTGCGAACAAAGCAGGGAGACGTGCCGTGTGAAGTGTATCGCCGATTCAAAGTGGACCGATTCTCGGCCGATAACGATACCGCCTTTATCAGTTGGCGATTCAAATACTCCGCCGCCAAAGCCGTGCGGGACACTTCGACGCTCCTTAAGTATGTGCCGGTGGCCGGCAAGGGCAAAGGCGCCGCCGTTATTCATGTGGGTGACGGCTATATCGTGAGCGCATCGATGGAATTCATGACCCCCGTAGCCAAAGTGGGCAAAGCGAAAGTCAACTGGAAAGAAATAGCTTCCCTTAAGCGTGAAGTTGACAAATAGAGCCATTCGGTCCTGCATGCCGATTGCGAACGCCGCTTTTGCTCGTGCAAACATCCTTTTCCAATGACCGAACGTAAGCTCGTCGGTTTTTTTCGAATTTATGAGTATTTACCGCATAGGTGACGATAGATATGAACAAACGCACTGAGAGTCGAAGTATTGTAATTATCGGAGGAGGCCTGGGCGGACTGGCCGTTGGAAGTTATTTGTTGATGAATGGGTTTCGAACCCATATCCTCGAACAAGCGAACCAGTGCGGGGGCGTGGCCGTCACTTGGGATCGCAAGGGGTATCGGTTTGACGGCGCCACCAACTACTTGCCGGGATCTTCGCCCGCCCTCAATGCTCACAATATTATCGGCGAAATAATCGATTTGCATAAACTTCGTTTCTATGATTACCCGGAGTTTATCAGAATCGAGCACGAAGGAGAGGTGTTTCGTGTTTACACCGACGCCGAACGGTTGCGCAAAGAGATGTTGCGCATTGCTCCCGAAGATCGGAAGGTAATCGATGAGTTTATAGGCGCGGTCAAGCGGTTCGGTGCGTTCAACCTTCCTTTCGAGAAAGCGCCGGAAACATTCACGGTTATCGACGCCCTGTCGTTTTTGGCCAAGAATTTTCCTCTGCTGATGTTTCGGCAAAAGTGGGGGACTATCTCCGTGGAACGCTACGCGCGGCGATTTCGTAATCGTGCAATGCGTGCTATGTTTCAGCAGATCTTTCCGCATCATGAACATTTTGCGGTGATGGCGCCGATTGCGCCTTTGGGTTGGATGAATCGTAAAGTTGCCGGTTACCCCCTCGGTGGTTCGCTAAAAATAATCGAACTCATGGAAGAACGCTATCGTTCATTGGGCGGAACAATCGAATTCTTTAAGCCGGTTAAACAAATTAATGTAAAAGACGGCGCGGCTACGGGCGTGACTTGTGACGACGATCGTGTGTATGACGCGGACATCGTGGTATCGGCGGCCGATCTTCACGAAACCCTTTTCGAGCTTTTAGGCGGGGCGTTTACGCCTCGCGGTTTCGTGAAAAGGTTCGAGAGCTATCACCCCTTCTCCTCACTTGTTCAAGTGTCTCTCGGCATAAAAAGAACCTTTGATGGTGAAGCGGAAAAGCTGAATATGCCGTTGGACAAGCCTTTGCACATGGGTAACCATACCGCCCGTGACATGATGGTCCGTATTCTCAATTTTGATCCAGTTTATGCGCCCACGGGTAAAACTTCGGTCATTGTGCAGCTTCGTACCGAAGACTGTGATTATTGGTGTGCACTGCGCAACGAAGATCGAAACCGCTACAACCAAGAAAAACAACATGTCGCCGAAGTCGTAACTGAATCTTTAGAGCGTCGATTCGCCGGCGTACGAAAGAATGTGGAAGTGGTCGACGTCGCCACGCCGGCAACCTATGTCCGCTACACAAGGCTTTGGAAGGGGGCGCACCAGGGATGGGCCCCAACACCGGGCGTCATTGGACGACCGCAACCAAAGACACTTCCCGGGCTTCGCAATTTTTATCTTACCGGCCAATGGGAATCCCCCGCCGGCGGCATCCCCGCCGTGATCGCCGTCGGAAGACAGGTCGCCCAGATTATCTGCAAGCGCGAAGGGAAGCGTTTTCGGGGGAGCGTAGAGGGTAAAGGGAAATGAGTTGGTGAAAATTCGTTCGACGGAGCGACCGTCCTCTTTAGCTCCGCGGTGGCCGGGTTGCCGCTACCGCGGTCCCGGTTGTTGCTTACCCTTATTTTTATAGTGCGCCCTTCGCCGGATCGAAGAGAAGGTGCGAAGTCGCTGCGCTTCGCAACCGGCCGCGACGAACGACCTCGTAGGAAAGGCGCTCTTCGTCCGCTTCTCTGAATTTTCTTCCGGAATCCAAATGCGGTGAATCGTGCGCGGCCCGACCCTTGAGCCTGTCAAAGACTTATCCGGCAGTCATCACCACCCGTACTTTGTATGCGGCGCCTTGTTCGTGCGGAAGCGTATCTCCTTGGAATGGCTCGTCGTTGACCGTAATGGACGCTATATGGTTACAGGGGCGGTCGCCGGGTTGCTCGAAAGAGACGGAGTAGGAGGCGCCCCGGAATGACCGCTCGATTGAGCACGTTTTCCAGTGCGGCGGCAGGCACGGATCGATACGTAAGCCCTCAAGAGTCGGCTTAAGCCCCAAAATATACTCGGCTACGACCGTCGCCAACCATCCGGCCGAGCCAGTGATCCACCCGGAGCCGGCCTCGCCGTAACGGTAATCTGCTCCCGGCCCAAAATAGGCGTTGGGAATAACGAATGGCTCACCGGTAATCGTTTGGCGTGCGGGGCCGAAGGGAAGCAATTTTTCGACGGCCTTCCATGCCGTTTCGTTGCGTTTTTGCATGCAGTCCGCCGCAACTTTAAACATGTTGGCGTGAATATAGATTCCCGCGTTGACATTCTCGCCGGGACGGATGGCGCTTACGAACCCGATATCTTGACGGAAGTGGGTAAAGGGCGTGTCGATAGTCTTGACGCCGATCTCGATATCGAGCTTCGTGTCGACGGCGGTCATGGCTTTTTCTCCCTTGTCGCCCCGGGCCGCGCCCGACAACACCGCCCAGCACTGAGGATTGAGAAAGCATTGCGCTTCGTCGCACCCTTTGCCGCCTACGGGAACTCCTTTGTCGGTGTAGGCTCGAAGGTACCATGCCCCGTCCCACCCGTGCTTGTCGACGGCCTCGGCGAGTACCTCCGCACGCTCCGCGGCGATTTCGGCTTCTTTCGTATTTCCTCTTTGCGTTGACAAACGCTCAAATGTCCGAAGCGCTCGGTAGAGGGCCATGGAGAGCCAAACGCTTTCTCCTTCACCCGCCGCCCCGACATAGTTCATGACATCGTTCCAATCGCCGCTGTGCATCTTGCTCAGTCCGTGACGTCCGCGGTCGTGCCAAAGATATTCAAGCGATCGACGCATATGTTCGTAGACCGTTGCCGTCTCTCCCTCGTGGAACGGAATTTGTTCGTCCAGAAAACCGAGGTCGCCGATTTCGTTTACAAGACTATCGACCGTTTCGGTGATCCAAACGGGGGAGTCGGAATAGTCTTGATCTATAAGTTCGCCTTGACACCATGCTCGCGGTGCAAATCCGGAGGCGTATTGGCGACGAAGAACGCCGCGGAACCTTTCAAGCGCTTGGGTAGGAGCGTATATGCTCAGGTTTGCCGTATCTTGACAAAGGTCCCTAAAGCCGTTGAAATAAACGCGGGCCCAGGTGCTGTTGAACTGAAGCTGGTGCTTTAGCCAATTGTTGAAGAACTTATCGAATGCGGGATCGGGTGTATGCACCGTTAGCCCTTCGATATTTTGGAGGTTCCGCCGACGTACGGCCTCCAGTTCGTCTTCGATCGCGTTGCCGGAGAAGAACCGTTCGCGCAGCGCCGTAATTTTTCGGGGCTCGCCGTAGGGGCCCGCGATTGCATGCACCGTTGCCCGCCCGCCGGGCTCCAGCTCCAGGGTTGTCTGGAGTACGAAAAGGATCTTTTCGTATTCGCATTCGCTGTTTGTGCAACCTTTGCCTTTGGTCAATGCATCGGGACTGCGCATAGATCCATAAACGCCGCAAAATCCCCTTTTGCGCGAATCGTAGCCCGTTGTCGGGGCGTCCATCGTTAAAAAACCATCCTCCGTTCTACCCGTAGTTTCGTGAGAAAACCAACTGCCGAACCGTGCTACGTTGGAGCCTACAACCGCCTTACATTCTTCGTTATACCCCGCGTGCGCGGCGGGAAGAGTGCCTTCGTGGCTGCCCTCGATTGCAGTGGCGAATGCGGGAAGCAGCGAGATGGTGCGCCGGGCGGCGGACTGGTTGACCACCGTGATCGACCAAAGCTCGCAAGGCTCGCTGCGGGGTACGAACACACGGAATGTCGATGCTATTCCCCTACTGGTCTGCTCTATTATGGTGTAACCCAAACCATGAATGCAGCGGTACGAATCCCGAGAATCGTCGTCGACCGGTTCGGCGTTGGCGGTCCAGAACTGACGCGATTCCATATCGAAGAGGTATGCCGTTCGCCCTGCAACAAGATTGGTGCGGAAGCCGTCGGCGTCTTGATAAAGCCCAATCCCCCGGCCATTTTGGGCTATGGTGCAGAGAAACGAGTCGTTCCAGATATAATTTAGCCAAGGACGCGGAGTACGCGCCGTATTGATGTGGTACTCACGACCGTCATCTGAAAAACCGCCATACTCGGTTCGCATTTGGAAGGCTCCTATCATCGGTTGTTATGCAAAAGGTTTTTTAAAGATACGATCCGAAACGGGGTTCGCTCAACGTATATGCGTCCGCTGCGGCACGGCGATTTTTGTTTTAGTCTCCCGCCAAGCATATAGTGCCGCATATCGCATAAACCCTGGCGCATTCATCGGGTTTCCTCGGCCCCTTCCGCTTACGGCTCCCTCAAATAGTCTTTACTATTCCCGCGTCGCCGCTTGAATGAAAAGTCGTCGCTTTGCTAATTCGTCTCACCCCAAGAAAAGAACCTCTATCCCCTGACCCTTCTTTGCGCGCGGCGCCGGTATCCCGGCGCTTGGCCAGGTTTTGTACCGCGGCGCCGAGTATGCAAAACGGATGGACGGATATTCTTCCGTGAAAAGCGTCACAATAAGGTAATGTGACGGAAACGTCGGGGCGAGCCAGTTCTTGCGCCGTCTTTCGCATATTCGAGAATCTCTCGCGATATCGGGAAAGCTCGCGCCTTGCATCAATTCCCGCGGGGTATGGACTGATGATTGCCTGAACAGGCACGATTCTTGTTGGAGAATGGCCTTTTAGTTCTCCCCGTTGCAGGAGATAACGCCGATGAACATCTTTGCCTACAGCGCGGACGAGGTCATGAAAATGGCCGTCCGGATCGAGAAGAGGGCCGCGGACTTTTATAGCGAGGCGGCGGAAAAAGCGCGCCAACCCGGCATGAGCAAACTTTTCGGCAGTCTCAGCTCGATGGAAACCACGCATGCTCGGATATTCGGTGAGATGGAAGAGCACATGTCCGAAAAGGAGCGGAGTACACAGCTTTATGATCCGGGCAACGAGATGCTCTATTTCTTGCATGATATGGCGGGAATGCGTGCCTGGGAGGGCAAAGCGGGACCGGATAAGCCGCTGTCGGGCGATGAGGATGCCGAGGAGGTGATTTCCATCGCGCTGAGAGCCGAACGCGAAGGAATAAATTTCTATACTTTTCTGAAAGATTATGTGCCCGAGAAAAGCGGCAAAGAGCGGGTCGAGACGATTATCCACGAAGAGATGCGGCATGTCGCCGCGCTTAATCGGTATTTGGCTTGGCTTCAAAGCGGAGCCGAAGGACCGCCTCCTCCGCCGACGCTCAGATGAACGTTCGGCAATAGCCGTAAAAGGCGACATGGGCTAGTCAATGGTAACGGCGAGTGAATAACCAGGTGGACAGCAGTATTCATGATCTTTGCGCCGCATACGGTAATGATGCCGGTCGCTTGATGGATATCCTTATCGCCGTCCAGCGACGGTGGGGGCGGGTGGAGCACCATGCAATCGATCTGATTGCCGAGCGGCTTCGGATACCTCGCGTGGAAGTGGAGAGTACG
>WJJU01000396.1 GCA_014729595.1 Chitinivibrionales bacterium | reverse complement strand
GGCCTGTACCTGGCAATCTCTTTAAGATAGGATGCCAGCGACTGCTCATCCGGTTTGATGTTATACGTTCTCACTGCATTTTTCGTCTTCTTTTCAGCCATACAGCCTTCCTCTCCCCCCGTGACATCACCACTCCGCGCTTGCCAATTCACGAATCGCCGTGCCGGCCGACGCCCTGCGCCTTCGTGGCCTCAGTGTCGCGTGTCATCACTACCATGCATTAAATTATTATATGGATATTGAATACTTTCCTGTCCACCAAGCGTGTTCTTAAAGGCGCTCTCTCGTACGAAATAATTCAACACGTACGTGCATGAGAGTTCCCCCCCACCTGAGGGTTTCACGTGTTTCCCCGCACGTGGCATTGTTCAGGAATCGATAATTATACGCACAACATTGGAGACTTATTGCATCACGACGGGCATTTCGCCCGAATTAGCCGCATATTGGCCAAAATGCAGCCAAAAATTGCGAAAGCTCCCGTACCCGCAGTACAGTCCAGAGGGATTTCAGTCGAAAAAATGATTAGCGTCTCTTATCCCCCGCCACCGTACGACGCCCCGGCATCTTTTTTTCTGCGGCTATTTGTCTCCAGAGCTTCGGAGGTTGCAGCCGCCATATTGTGAATGATCTCCAGTTCCGCCCGGATCAATCGTTTTGCGCTTTCCCAAGCATGCCTTCCCTTTTGTTCCTGCGTTTCGCGCCCCTTCACACTCGCGGTTTGGTAAACTTCCAAGAGGCACTCAGCCGTAAAACCTTTTTCATATTGTAGGGCGCGCTCACGAGCGTATTCCGCGAATTCGCCCTTCTCCGCCGGGGAACGAAGAGCCGCTTGGTTCAAGGCGCGCACAAACCCTTCCGGATCACCGGCTTCGACCAGGCTTGCATGCTTCCGACCGGTTACGTCACTCACTGCGGGAGCGTCAACCGCCACCACGGGCACCCCCGCCGCCAAGGCTTCGGCTAAAACAAGCCCTTGCGTTTCGGTCTCCGAAGCAAAAGCAAAGGTATCGAGCGCCGCATAGGCATCGACCAAGTCTTCGCCGCCCAAGGTGCCGGATAAAATAATTCTTTCGGCAACGCCATGTTGCATAAAAGTTTGAACCGCCTCGGCGCGCGAAGGTCCGTCTCCAACTACAACCACGTATCCCGCGGGTTTTTGAGCGAGCCAGCGCCCAAGGGCTTCGGTAAGGAATGCAATGTTTTTTTCCGGTGCCAATCGACTTACGGTCCCCACTAAAAAGGCTTTTTCGGGGATTCCCCATCGTTTTCGAAACCGATGTCCGTCGCCGGCGGAGAACATACGTACGTCTATGCCGGTCGGAACAACTTCGATTGGCGTCGCTATCCCGCGATGCTTCAGTTCCTTCGCAACCGAGGGACTGGGGGCAACCACCCGTTCACAGAGGTTGGCGTATCCCGTCGCAAGAGCGACGACAAAACGTTTTATCGCCGGAGAGTCTCCGGGTACATAGTGGGTATACCGTTCGTAGAAGGTATGAAACGTGAAAACGACCGGTACGCCGCGACGGGCACCGACACGCAATGCGGTATCGCCTATGAGATAAGGATGATGTGAATGGATGATATCGGGCTTGAATCTATCCAGTACCTCCGAAAGGATACCCGGAACCGGCAATGGGACCGAAAAATCGGTACCATTGAATTGCTGGATGGCCGGGATGCGAATTATGTTACCCTCACTCTTAGCCGCTCCTTCAAATTTCGGCGCGACTATTAACACTCGATGTCCTCTCGCTTGAAGCTCTTCGGTGAAGGTGTCGATAGAGCGCTCAACGCCCCCCACGAAAGGCTTGTACGTATTAGACATCATCACGATATGCACGATCTACTCCTCACGAGGAATGCTGACCGATGTTTGCCCCGGCTCGGCCTTGATGCTGGTGCCTCCCGGAAGATGGATTATCGTTTCGGGGTTTCCGCGCGCATTGGTGCGCTCCCATCTAATCGTTACGGCATCCTTCCCGCACAGCCCTTTTACCGTAACATTGCCATACGCCGTCGGTGTCGGTCCAAAACTAAAATCTTTCCCCTGCTCCAGCCATTCAGGGCCAAGCCCGCTGCAAAGTATGAGTTGGTTGCTCTGAGTTTCTTCGCGAACCAGGCAATTTCGAAGCATCATGGCCCATTCGGCCGCGGCCCATACATGCTGCCCGTCGCCCATGCACCCCGTACAAAGGCGGGGATGGATCGCCTCCGGCCACTGACCGGTGGGCGACGCCAAAGCGGCGACGGAATGAAGAAGCGATATGCTGCGATGGTCATCGCGTCGCAAGAGTGCTTGTGCCAAATGGAGTGTCAGATAGGGGTTAATACCCGAGTGGCTAATGTCGTGAAATAGGGCGCCCTGCACTAATGAGTGGTTCCACAGATACTCGATAGTTCCATGAAGATACTCGTCGTCCGGCGCATTTAATTGAAGCGGATAGGCGACCGCCAAGGATCCGGCCGCCGCGCTGTCGATTCTTCGTGACGGAGATGCCGGCATGGCCGAAAAACCTAATCGATCTTCAACTAAAGCCAAACTCCTGCCGATTGCCAGCATAAGATCATCACCCTCATGCTTAAACGCCGCGGCGCTCTCGCCGTCACCCCAGGTGTTCATCAGATCGGCCGCCGCATGCAGCCCGGCAACACTCCAAAAGCTGTCCCAGTAGTAGCTGTCGTTGGGCCCGAGATGCTCGGCACTGAATCCCGCGGGCATAAGCCCGGCATAAGCGCCGCTTTGACGCGGGCTCTTGCGCTTGTTCACGATCCACCGTGCCGCATGGCGTACCGGCTTCTCCCATTCTTTGGGAGGATCTTCGCCGGTAAGCTCGACCATCCTTTGCAACACCCACAAAACTTGCCCATTGGAATCCCACTCCCCTTCCTGCGAAAGGAAGTAGCCGTTGGGTTCCTGACGCGAAAAGAAATTTCCTATCACGTATTTCGCCCGATCAATCAATCCGCAACAAGCAAGAGCGTGAGCAATCAGAACGGCGTCGCGAAACCAAAATCGCTTATAGGTATACGGCCCCGCATACGCATCTTCGACCGTATGAATGATCATTGTGCGAAGAGCGTTATGAAAGAGAAATGCCTCGCGTTCATCGGGGAGATCCGCCTTACATGAACCTTCCAGGCTATGCCGCCAGCTCTCGGGGGGGGTTCGAAACACCGTTTTGCGGTCCTTGCGCCGCTCATGCCTCAGCGGAACCGTCACTTCGACCGCTCGCGATTCGTCGGGAGTCAGTTCGTAAAGCGCCGCGGCCGTCGCCATTCCTACTTCACAGCGTATACCCTCGTCTTCATCAACGATCGACCCATTTTTCACCTTGTAGTACACATCCCCGTCATCGTAGCGGGAAAAGGCGTGACGACCGCCCGGCTGAAGACCGACCGTATGCTTGCCGTTGATGCGCCATCCATCCCTTCCCCCTTCGGTTCTCACCCGGCCGACACGGTTGACAAAACTTACACCCTCGGGGTTTGCCGGTCGCAGCGAAACCGCCAACCACGCTCGCTCGCGGCACTCGCCGCGAGCGATAATGCGACATACCGGGATGCCGTCATCACGCTCGACCGTCGTATGAACAATCAACGTTTTTTCGTCGTGAACGGTTTTCGTTTCCACCGCCGGAATCGGATCATGGTGGATATGCTGCTCGCTCGTGGAAGCACGGGCCGGCAGGACATCGTCGCCGTCGGGATCGACTATCCAGAAATCGAGCGACCAACCGTCATGGAACGGCATCACCATTCCCCGCGGGTCCACAACCACCAACTCGGGGGCATCCGGTAATCCCACCGCCGTCCAGTTACGATGAGTTAAGTTTATATGACTTATTGAGAAAGCCCGCGGTATAAACGATTCACTTCGCGCCTCGAACTGTTTCTGCACCCAATAGGGCCACAACCAGTCCAAATTGTGCTGAATCGCCTGGCTGTTGAGCAGACCGCGAGCATGAAGCTGAGCGCCGGCACGGAGGAGTTCGGCGGGAGCAACGTATTGCGCCGGTTTCGCGAAACGGTTAAAACTGGACAATACCGCAATCGGATCGATAAACCCGTTTGCCCGGGACACTCGTCTGAGTATGAACTTCCATGGAATTAACCTAAACAACATTTTCTTCCTCCACCCTATGGCCTTGCCTTTGTCCGTCCCTCGCCCCGACGATTCGTCGCGGCGAAACGAAGATACGTATCATGCTCCTCCCAATATCCCTTCTTGTTGATGGTTGAGTGCTTTTACGTCACGAGCATCACCCAATCTCCCCTCACGTTGACGGGGTTCCGTGCTTGTCGGCATCCTGCTTCTCCACTCCCATAACAATACCACCCGACACCACGAATCGAATCGCATCATCGATCGCGACATCGATCCGCATGATGCGTTCGCGGCTTTGCAGGAGTATGAGCCCCGAGAACGGTACCGGCGCAAAAGGAATAAAAACCGAAACAAGCCTTTTCCCCGTCCCGGCGTCCAGTTTGTCGACCCCCTCATTGGTCACAAAGCCCATGCAGTATGACCCCTCCCGGGGGTACTCAACCAATACCACTTCTTTGAAACGCGCCTTTTTGTCTTGACTGAACATAAACGACGAAAGCTGCTTTGCCGAAGGGTAAATACTCGTAAACAGAGGAGCGTTACCCAAAAACCTGTCTAAGGTGGGAAAAAAGCGCCTTCCAACCCAATGCCGAGACAGAAATCCCGCAAGCAAAACAAAAAAGAGGACAATGAGAAGCCCGAGACCGGGAATCCTGAACCCCACCGTCCTGCTCAACAGATTGTTAACCGGTCGGCCTACAAGGTTGTCCAGGAAATTGAACAGCAATACAACTACGTAAATAGTTATTGAAGCGGGGAAGATCGCGGCGATACCGGCGACAAAATAGATTTTAAGACGCGAAAACAGAGATCCCCTCATTATTCACCACCTTAACCCATTCACCCGTCGCCGTAAATAATAACCGTCCCCGCCGATTGTTCTTGCACTCCAGCACAACGAGAGACGTAACTTCGGACTACGCAAACGCCGCCGCGGGGCCACAAAAACCGCTCCCGCATTCCCCCCGCCGATACCGTCGGAAACGGGAATCGCATGCATTCGTTTCGGCGCCGAGCGCCGGGCTTTACAACTTCGATACACCTACCATCGCCGTCCCCCGCATCCTGCATCAATCGTACCAACGGTGGTAAGCATTATAG
>WJJU01000395.1 GCA_014729595.1 Chitinivibrionales bacterium | reverse complement strand
GAATTTGCACCAAGGCTCGCCAAATGCGTTCAACGGCGTTTTCGTCATAAAAAATGCTCGCATCATTCTCTGAAAAAGGCACAACCGGCCCGGGAATCTCGACCGGCATGGGCCAGATGCTAATTCTCATGCCGAAATCGTCCAAAGCCCGGAAGACTTTGTTGTAAAAATCGCATACCGATAACGACTTCAGAGAGAAGGAACGCCGTTTGCCGTCAGAGATGGTGATGCGTAACCGGTGTTCCAAAAAATCAAATTCAATCTCGAACGCGCGCGGCCCATAGGGGATAAGCGAGGTCGTTAAGCCATAGGCTGTAACATAATAGGGTACATGCCACGAATGGTTTATCCATGGCATTTGTCTTAGACGAATTTTGCCGACAATTTGGCTCCATAGATGGAGTGCCGTGTAAGTTTCCCACCACTCTTCAGGGCCAGGCGGAACCGGCCATGCCTTGTTTTGCATACGTTTGTCGATGCCTCCTTCCCGGATGCCACGTTTTCATAGGCAATAGGCAGCAAAAGGCATGCAAACGAGAGCTTTTTGGGCGGGAGGGGACGGAGCATAGACGCTGGCGTGTACTTGCCGGAAAGGGGGGTGGCAAGGGCTACCGCGAGGGTGTCGCCAATTATCGGAAAGCACGTTAGTTGTTCACGATCATGCCTACCGAGAATACGAGCATGAAAAGGAGCCAGAGGTAGAGCAGAAGATTGTTCAACAACTGCTCCGAAATGGACTGTGGTTCTTGTTGTCCGCTTTTAACGGCCTCGGACCGCTCGCGTACATGTTTGACGATGGACCAGACGGTCCAGCCAAGGAGAACGACACCTGCAATTCTGGCGAGCATAACCGGCCAATCCATATTTCCCAAATCTCCTCTATCTTGCCCGGTATGAACCGGTAATTAGTGTGGTTCGGCGGGTAATCCCGCCTTGCTGAAGGTAATAGTTGTTCGCACGTAAAAGGTGAAAATGCTTTGGTGCATATATACTTTCCGTTTGGAGGCCTATGAACTGCTTGTAACGATCGATATCCTAGCTGATTCGGGTTCGGGCGGCACTACCGCGGACACGGCACGCCTCGCGACGCTTGGATAGCTTTCAAGCACACCGTGTGCATCATGTTCTCGCTGACTGAAGTGAAATAATTCCGGTTCGTTCCAAACAGATACTTCCCGATTTCTACTCTTCATTGTCGGGTGAATCCCCGGCTTCCGCGGTAGATTGTCCATCAACTTTAATCTTAATCGCTTTCAGGCGCCGAGAGAATATCTCCATTCCGTTCCAGGTTACGACAAACTCGTATGAGCCTTCTTCGGGAAGCGGTAAGCCGTTGATATTTCCGCCGATTTCCACGACCGCAGTACGGTCTTCGGGGCTCTTTACCTGCCACGGAGGCAGCTTCATTGAAAATCCCCCCCCTTCTTTGCGGAATTCCAACTGCACCTCGCCGGCCTGAGCTACATCGGTCATGGCGATATAAACGGCGCAATTGCCGTGTTTTGAAGGGAAGGATGAGCTATTGATCGAACTGAATGTGCCGGCCAGGATGCTCTTACCCGTGTGAGCATCGCGGTAGTAATAGTCGCACACAACCATTGCAAGTACTATCGGTTTCATTGCTAAGGGGCCCTTTTTGTCGTGAAGCGGGGCCTTGTCACAGGTCCCTGCACCGGGAGAAAACCAATTTATAAAAATAGTTTGTCGCAGCATTCCTACGAAGTAGTATGAAACCTTTACTATTTTCCTGTTGCTGAGCGGAATCTTTAATACAACGGTACCATGTCGCTTTGCTGTGCTCTTATTATGTCGCTTATTGACTTCAGGAGCTAACGTTTGACAGAAAAACGCCTGCTTAAAACGAAGAAACACAATCAGTGCCGCTGGGGGCTATGGGCGTTTGTACTCGCATGTGCCTGCTTCCATGCCCGCGGCGAAACACTTGTTTTTCCGCCTTATGGTCATTCATACGGTATTCGCAAGGCCACTAAAGCTCATCTTTTTATGTTTTTTGGGCCACGTACCTTTTTCAGGGACCCGCAGGGGCTTGCTACCGCCAAGATGATATCCCGTGACGATTCTACCACCGAGAAGGATGACGATGAGGTGGTGGTATACGGTGTGAATGCCGGGCGTCATGAGCTAATCTACAATTCATCGATGTGGACATTGGCGCTATATGGGGAAAAAGGCGGTGGGGTCGGTGAATTCATGAATCCCAAGGGGGTCGCCTGTGACATAAAAGGCAATGTATATGTCGCTGATTGCGGCAACAACCGAATAGTCCACCTCTTCAATCCCAAGCGCAAGCTCGAATGGGTTAAATCGTTCGACGGAGCGGGGGAGGGGCGCAACGGCCTAAACAGCCCCTCGCAGGTGGGTATTACTCAGGATGGGCATATCTATGTGACCGATACGGGAAATCGCCGAATAGTGCGGTTCGATCCCAACGGGGCCGTGATGCAGACAATTCCCGCGCAAGAGGCGCGTTTCTCGTTTGTGGACGGACCGACAACCCTGGCGGTGGCGGACGGGCGCCATCCTTGGAGCTATTACCGCGGGGAACGTTTCATTTTCTGTGCCGACAGCGGTGGGAAGCGGCTGTGGAAGATTGGGTTTGACGGGCGAGTCCTAAAAAAGGTGACTATGCCGGAGGAGTACTCCGCTTGTTACGGGGCGGTCGATTATTACCACAGTTTGTTGGTTACGGATAAAACGAATCACTGCATCCTCAAATTCAGTCACGATCTTGAGCTGTTGGATATATTTGGAAAGCGTGGAACGGGGGACAATGAATTTATCGAGCCGCGTGGAATTGCCGTCTGGAAGCGCTATGGTCAGACTTTTGTGGCCGAAAAAGCCGGTGCGCAGTACTACTGGATGGGTACTGATCTTAAGAATCACAAGCTAAAGGTTTTGGGTGAAGGACGCTATTGTCTCAACACCTATCTCACCGATCATGCGCTGGCGACACTTTTCGTTGTTACCGGTGAAGATACCGTTAAGCTTTTTAGCCATAAGACGATCCGGCCCGGAGCGCGTCAGACGATCTTTGCCACATCAAAAGATGTCGAGGGAAAAGATCTCATGCTGCGAGTGGAACCCACCTACTCTTCCCGCACCTATTTTCACTGGGACTATCCGGTAAAAGCGGTGCCTTAGCGTGCGGCTCATCGGATCAAGAACATAGCAATGTAACGTTAACCATACTTCAACAGAGGGAAAACACATGGCATTAGCCAGAGAAGAGGTTCTACGCAAAGTTCTTCACATTTTTTCGGGCACGATCATTCCGGCGGGCATACTTTTTATCCCCGAATTTGTTCGACAGTCACCTTTAGCGGAAGGGATTATACCACCGAACGCATATCCCGCAACCATCTTTGCGGTGGTTTTGTCCGGTTTTTTGATTGTCGAGTACCTCCGAGTTCATGTCGAAACTGTTGGGGAGCTTTATAATCGCTTATTTGGCTCTATGTTGCGTAAAGAGGAGGCGAGAAGCATGACCGGTGCGACCTATATTGTAGTCGCCTCTTTGCTATGCTCCATTCTTTTTATCAAACAGCCCGAGATTTCGGCAATCGTGCTGAGCACCTTTATTTGGGGAGATGGTGTTGCGGCGATTGTTGGTCAGAGCGTCGGACGCATACGTATCGGGAAAAAATCGCTCGAAGGCTCGGTTGCCTGCTTTGCTTTGTGTATTTTGGCGTTTTTATTCATTTTTCCGCGGGTACCCGGCCTTTTAGAGCCGTGGGGTGGATCGGTGCCGCTGAGTTTGGCGCTCATTGCCTCATTCACCATTACCGTGCTCGAATTGGCTCCTCTTAGGCTGACCCCTCGATTCGCCGTAAACGACAATCTCCTAGTTCCCGTCGTCACCGGATTTGTCATCAGATATCTCACGCCGTTTTTTTGATTGTTTTTTAGTGAACATCTCAAAACCATGTTTCCGCGTTTCCGCTCCGCGGCTCGTTCTTTGCGCAGTCACTGTCGTTGCGTATCTCGACATTGTCTCCCGGCCATGCGGGTAAGACGCGTCTTGGCGACAATGAAAATGCCTCGACGGGTGCTTGAATATGGCTTTTGAGATACTCTCTTTGGGGCTAAACCGGGATGTGTGGGCATCCTCTTGCGCCCGAATTGTCGAAAAATTATCGTTTCATGCCACAAAGAATTACGTCGGAAATAAAGCACTAACGTATATTGAAATACAATATTATTTTCGGCATGTGGAATAGTTTCGGTGCACGGGCCGGGTCCGAAGGTACACATGAGAAAACTGCTTATCCCCATCGTTCTACTGCTGACCGTTTCCGCCTCGGCGCGCGTCAATCTGGCGCTTTCCCCGCTGGATAATGCATCGGGGGATCCGCTTCTCGATTGGGTTGGCTATTCCTTTCCTGAGCTTTGTTTTCGGAAAGTATATCGGGTATCCGATGCACTTGCGTGGGATCCGGTAATGCTTTTTCAGGCCGATTCCGCGGTTTGGCACACCAACGACGATAGCGGATTTACGGCCCATGCGGCTCGCTGGAAATGGGATATCGCGCTTGGCGGAAGCTACGAAGCACGCGGGGACACCCTATGGTTGCGAATTGAGGGTGTTCGACGTCGGGATGAACGCTTTAGCCGTAAGCAATGGCGCATTCGATGCACGAAGGATGAGATCGATGCGACCGTTTCACGCTATCTGCTTGAGCTTCTGGGAGCGGTGGGAGCGACGCCGAGTCGAAAGGATTCGGCCGTGGTCATGGAACCTCTTCCCGTCTCCGCTAATGTATACGCCACCTATGCTCGCGGATTCGGCTACGAGATGAG
>WJJU01000394.1 GCA_014729595.1 Chitinivibrionales bacterium | reverse complement strand
GACACCAACCCGGCCCCGCAGATACCCAACGGTCGTCCCTCGCCGATCACCGACAAGCTTAAACGGCCGGTATCGCCATCCAACGAGCACTCCTTGATTGCGCCCTCCGCGGCACGCATCCCGCACTCGCTATCCATTCCTTCAAGAGCCGACCCGGCCGAGCAGGCTGAGCTTATCAGCAAATCACGATTGCCGACAACCAGCTCTCCGTTGGTCCCGATATCCATGTACAAACAAATATCTTCGGAATCCGCCGTCAAGCCCGTGCACGGTATCCCGGCCGCAATGTCTCCACCTATATAGCTTCCCACGGACGGAGAAAGGTGTACGTGACACTCCCGATTCACCACCAGACCGACCCGGCCGGCTCGATACTCAGGCGTTTCGGCAAGAATCGTCGGCGAATAGGGCTCAAGTCGGATATACTTGGGAGTAAGCCCCAAAAACAGATGAGTCATGGTGGTGTTGCCCGATACGGCCGCCGCGACGACCTCACAAGGTTGGATTTGACACACTTTGCAGGCTCTACGAGTCAATCGATTGATAGTTTCGACTACGCGGCTGTGTAGCTCCGTAAGACCGTTTTCTCGACCGGCATAGTTGATCCGGCTGATCAGATCCAGTCCACAAACAACCTGGTCGTTGTAATCAGCTTCGCATGCGAGTATTGCCCCCTCCCTTAACGAGACGATCAGGACGGCTATGTTTGTGGTTCCGATATCGACCGCAAGCCCATAAAGCGGCGGACACACGTGACCGGATATTACATCCAGAATGCACGTATGGTTCTCTCTGCGCTCCACCACCAGCGTGATCCGTCCCTCATCCAACCGAAGAGCTTCCGCCAGACCGCGAAGAATAGTGAGAGGAAATTCCGCCGACTCCAGATCCAACGCGGCCAACGCCGAACGAACTCGGGCAAAATCCGATTGACGTTCATCGCGCTCGGAGGTCGCCACTGTCAATGTGATCGCCTCAACCGACCGATCCAACCGATCGCATACCGGAAGATGATCGGATGAGAAGGGCTTTAGTAGTTCAGAAGGATCTTCCGCGTCACCCGCATGCCAAACCGCCTTTTCCGGCACATCGACTATTAGATCCGTTCGGCCGACCCGCGCCGTACAGGCAAGCACCCATCCGTCAGAACCACCCCCGTGCGCTTGCTCGTCCGTCTCGCCGGTCTCAACTCGTCCCTCGATAACCCGCACCCGGCACTTCCCACACTTTCCCCGCCCCCCGCACGGCGTGATAATATCCACATCGGCGGCTCGAGCGGCTTCCAGAACGGTGACGCCCGCGGGAACCGAGACGGTACTATTTGCCGGAGTAAATAATATTCGTGGCATTGTTCATTCCTTTACCGACCATGGTCGCATGAAAAACCAGTCTGATAGCGTGTTCCGTCGGAAAATAGCAATTTGGACCGCGCGGCACCCCGGCGACCACTCACCACAAGCCCATCCGCTTTTTCAGTATTAGAATGCGCCGAGCCGCACGGTCAATCTGCTCAGCCACGTTATGGTCATAGTGAGCCAAACTCTGCATCACCTCGAGCATCATCGGGACCTTGGCCGGATATGTTATCATGAGAACATCGTTCCCGGCACGAACAGCCATCTCCACAAGCTTCGCAAAGGCGGAATCCGGATAAATGGTACGATGAATTCTCCGGCCGGGAAGTACGAACGAACGAAGTGCGGTCCCCCATAGATCATCCGTCATGATAACATTTTCTCCCGCAACCTCTCTTGCCCAGCTCACCATGGTGCTGCACAACACCGCAGGCTCCTTACACAGCGCTCGGTAGTGAATGCTCGACATCATCACGCCGCCCATTAAAGGATTCATCGCAATAAATGCCTCCACACTTTGTGCAACCGCCATCGAATCAGCGTCACTGGCGGCAACCTCGTGATCACTGTTGCTCTCGACATCGTAGCCCGGAAAGTGTTTGGCGATGCACATAATGCCGTGGTTGGCAAAGCCCGTCGTGAAGGCCTTGGCCGGCGGCACAATCGCATCCGCATCGTTGCCGAAGGACCGCCGTTCGATTTCCATAAATGTTTCCCGGTTGGTATGATTGAGCGAGGGGTCAAGGACCGGAGCAAGATTGAGATTAAGTCCGAGTTCATTCATGCAACGGGCGGTTCGCTCACCCAACCATGTTATTGAATCGAGCGCCCAAGTTCTGAGTTCCTTCGCCGATGCCACTCGCTCCCAGCCGGGGAGCGCCGAAAGGCGGTTCACTTTTCCGCCTTCCTGATCGATCGCCACCAGTAGCGGTATCGGTAGTTGCGCTTGAGCGGAGTCAAGCCGACGCCGTAGCCGCCGCGGGGACTCGAGCATGTTTTTCATGATCAACACCCCGCCGACGGCGTTTTCCTCGAGAAACGATATCGGCGAGTTGTATACCAGAATCATCTGCCCCGCCTTCTCACGCAAGCTCATACGCCCAAGTATCTCTTCGACCTCATCAGCGAAACAAGCAGGTATCAAGACCCCAACTACTATAAGTAAGCGAAAACAACGGTGCAACTTCTTACGATGCATGGTGCTCCCTGTCCAATTGTGTATTATCGCGTGTGTAAGTAGAGTATACCCCATCGATGCATAAAAATCCGTTTGACATGTATTTAAGCAATTGAATTATTATGTAAAACGGATTTTCACCCTCCAAGAAAGCCCCTCGGCATTCAATCACGCCGCTTGCGCGGGATCCGGTAAGCGTTCGCTCACACCGCCCTGCCGTGACTATTTTGCGCCACCGACGCGAGCATGCTTCGGGCGGCGGTCCACCGTAGACCGCCGTGCTCTTCTTCGGCCGTCATAGCCTTCGAGCCCCCTCCCCCCCTCACGCTTGAATATCGAGGAACTTTTAAAACCATGGGGTATACATAGTCTATATTCACGTCACGATCGCACGCAAGGCGTTGGCAGAGTTTGTATGCCATAAGGCACTGCGGCGGCAGGGATTAGCCGCCGTAAATAAAGAAAATTATTTTGCCCGCCCCGTGGCTTCAGGACACCGGTGGCCAAGCCTGTCGCCCCCCCAAGAGATACGAGTAGAAGGGAAAACGTGTCCTGAACCCAATACTACATACAGTGTTTCCGCCCACCTCGGCTTTGCTTCCCGACCGCGAAAGCATGTGAAGCAATATAATCGGCATATCTCGTTGGTGATCAATCTATTTTATTAGGTATGAGAAGGAATCTGAAGATGCACATTCATAAAACCGCCGCCGCGGCGAAAAGGGTATCCGCGACGGTGGCGACGGGCTTAATCCTTTGCCTTTGGGCGGGATGCGCAAAAGATCCCTGCCTCCAAGAGTGGGGATGTAAAGACTGTAACTGCCTCTTCGACAAATATCAAGCATCACAAAGCGATCTTGCGAAAATGGAGAAAATCCAAGAATGCTATGATCGTGCCTGCAAGTAAAACACCCTCGCAAATAATATCCGAACTTGGCCCATACGTTGCTGTAAAATCCGCCAAGCCGGAGAATCGTATCCTTTCCTTGTGAGCATTCTCCCCGGCCGATCGATATAGTTGTGCTTACGGCAAAGAAACCTTGGCCTTATGGAGGACTCCATGAGTTTTGCAGAGGGAATGATCAATTCCAATCCCGTTGCGGTCTCGGAACCCAAAAAGAGCGAATTGGTATCGGCTATTAATGCTTGCATCGATTGCGGCCAAGCCTGTACAAGCTGCTCCGATGCGTGCCTTGCCGAAGAAAACGTCCTGACCCTGCGCGGCGTCATTCGTACAACGGCCGATTCGGCGGATATGTGCACTGCGACCGCTAAGATACTTTCTAGGCTGAATCATCCAAAGTGGAATGTGCTGCGGGCGGTCGTGGATGCCTGTATCACTCAAGTTCGAGTATGCGGTGCCGAATGCAACGAGCACTCACGCATGCACGAGCATTGCGCGGTATGTGCACAGTCATGCCGGTCCGCCGAAAAAGCACTTCAATCATATCGGACGCTGATCGAAGAGCGGTAACAGTATCTCGTGGGGGGCTATGAGATAAAAGCCCCCTAAACCAATTCCGTTTAAAGGGTTGTTCGCACAAAAAACGGCAAATCTCACTCTCGCATGCTGATGGTAAGCGATTATCGGTGCCTATTTATAAAGTTTTACATGAAACGAAAACCCATATCAGCATAATTTTCAAGAAGTTACTCAAATGAAATATCTGCATGACCTCAAAGGGTTTGGATGTAAAATTTTTTGGCGTGTTATGCAATTTGGCGGTATATTATGCACATGCGAGTATGCGAAAAAACAAAACTCCAGAAAGGAACTCATTGCGGTGACCTTGATAAGACGGGCCTGTTGCCTTCTGCTCTTGCCGTTCTTTGTAGCCCTCTGCCAGCCTACGGAAACAGCTCTTCGATGGGAAAAACGCATTAAAGATGGTGATACTTTCTTAGTCGGCGCCGATCTCAGAGGCCTGGATCTGCATGACATGAGCATGCGCGGCGCTCGCCTCCTTGCCGCCAATTTCCAAGGAGCTTCACTACTCGGCGTTGATTTCTCCAACGCGGACCTTCGTGGCGCGAAGGGTCTGACGCTTGATCAACTCCAGACGGTTCGAAGCCTCCACGGAGCCAAACTGGACCCCCATTTCGAAGAAGGTCTGAAAAAATGCTGCTCCTGGCTGTTTGAGCCCGCGGTCGACGACAGCTAAAGCTACAAAGCACGGGCATACACACCTTCATTGGTTCTCGTACCAAATTGACCGAACCGCTCACTGCGGTCACAAAGGTTACGGAGGCTCTCGAAGTGCTTGAATTGAGCCATCTTGAGCCTTTCCTCTTTAATAATCAGTGACTTACCCGTATTCCACTCGCACAAATACCGCCGTCGGCTCGCGTGATGCATGCCGCATCTCAATCAATAAGGTAAAGGATTTGAAATATGCCATAACCCATTTATTTTCATTAACTTATGACCGAAGCGGGCGGCGTGCCGAATTGATGGTCGACCGTAAGCTTTTTCGAGGATTAAAGCTATAAGTTCATACCAATCAACGCCTTACGCCAATCGACTCATGTCTTGACAGCAATGCAGTTCATCGGTCTTATCAATTCGCGGCGATTTTTCCTGATTCCAATTTGATATACCCGGCTTAAGTCGAGAACGGTAGTAGCGTTCCTCTTGGGAGAGACAGTCATTGTGGAGATACCAGGGAAGGTGACGACAAAAATAGGGCGATGCGGTGCGCAATGCCGGGCCAAGGCAGTATTGCGTTACCCCGGGGCGATATACCGCAAAAGTCGTATCTATATCGGCATTGAACACGCCCGGTTCAACCTCGTGCTTCCAAAATTTCTTTTCCCAGGCAATCACCTGTTGCTTATGCAAAAAGTGATCGGGAATATCATCGATGGACAACGAAAATCCCGCTTTGGCATAGCCGGGATGTCGAATCAACAGCTTCACGAAACGCTCCACCGCATCTTCCGGACAATGAGTATCGGGCACAACATCCGGATCGGAAACGATGTACCACGTCTTTTCCATAATCGAGCAAAGCTGAGGGATTGCCCAGGGCACAAAATGACCGACATTTATATCGAGAGGAATGACATGGTGAGGAGTCGCCCGTAAGTACGCAAGCATCGGTGGGTACGATGAAGCATTGTCGATAATCCAAATGTTGCGCATTTTGATTTTCTCGAGCCAAGCGATAAGACGAAGAAGACACGACACTCTGTCGCGCGTAATTATGAAAACGGGAATGCTGTTGAGATCCATTGTTGAGTCCCGGTTGCGAGAATTTTTGTATACTTCCGTACCGTCCGACAAACCGTAGGTCGCATTCAAAACGGTACACTTAAGCTATCGGCAGAGCTTTCCTGAAACTTGAACGCGGGGAAGCCGAGCCTTCCTTGATTTTTGTATGATTACAATTCAGTGTGAATCGGCGTTTTATGTTCCAATGTTGCCCGCGGGCGCTACGTATTTTACCTTCCTCGAACTTTTAATCGGTGGGTACTATCATCATATCACCCGCTCCCTAATCCATGAGGAGGATGAGAAGAATGAGCCCCGAGCATAGGAGTTTCCGCAACCGGTTACAGGTTTTAGCCCTATTGCTTTTTACTATATCGTATGTCCGATCTCCCGGTTATGCCGAGGCAAGAGTCACCGATACCTTGACACGATTATTTGTACCCGATTTGAATAAGACGGGCCGACCGGCGCAACCCGATGAGGCACTTTATTTTACCGACATCCTATTCCCTCATCGCAGACACCGGGTGAATGAAGATGATATCGCTCCTCGTGAATGCAAAGCGATCCGTCTGGAAAACGGTCTGATCAAACTTGTTCAATACCCCGAGTTTGGAGGACAAATCCTCGCATGTACCGATAAGCGTACCGGCAAAGACATCATGAGTTCGCCGCCAAGACCGCGAGTGATGCCTTTTTTTTTGAGTCAAAAGGCTCTCAGTGTCACATTTCCCACAACCGAGCATGGTTTTGGATCCCTCGAGCCCTGGCCCTATACAATGTCGCGGGACTCGATCGGTGTAAAAACTCATTTCGCCTATCCGGACAGCACCGTCGGGCTCAAGCTCTCGTGGATTACCCGGGTTCCACACTCCGGGTATTTTTTCGATATAGAAG
>WJJU01000393.1 GCA_014729595.1 Chitinivibrionales bacterium | reverse complement strand
GTCAAGGACATCGTTAATGATACTGAGCAAGGCGCTTCCCGATTTTTGTATCATTTCGCCGTAATGGCGCTGTTCGTCGTTGAGTTTTGTGCTCAACAAAATGTCACACATGCCGATGACCCCGTTCATGGGCGTTCTGATCTCGTGCGACATGTTCGCCAGGAATTCGCTTTTAGCCTTATTGGCGACTTCGGCGGACCGTTTTGCGGCGTCAAGTTCGCTCATTCGCTGGTTGAGTTCAGTCACATCCTGAACGGCGAAAAGCGCATAAAACCCATCGCCGCCGACCGCCGGGACGGACCGGACCGTTGAATGCTGAATACGCGTTTCGCCGTTTGGAAGCTTGGCCGGAAAAATACAGGTGTGAATTTGCGAAGAGAAAACTATCGGAGGGCCGCCGTCGAAAATGCCGCCCAGCCGCAAAGCGAACTTCGGCTGTTCGAAATGGGGGAAAAGCTCGGTCATGGTGCGGCCGACAATATCGGCCTTGATGATTTGGGTCCAATCGACCATCTGGTTGTTCCAGAAGAGGACCGTGAAATCACGCCTAACAAGAACCATACCGGTGAAAGCATAGTCCAGAGCATTGTAGATTTCGGCGGCTCTTTCAATCTCGCTTTTCATTGGCTTCCATCTGTTCGATAAGATTAAAGATCTTATCGAGCGAATCGACTTCGAGGAACAGCACGATATTGCCGGTGATGGACAGCATGTCGATTATGAAGCGAGCGCGGGCCTGAAGGATAATCGAATCTTTTCCGGTTCGAAAAGCCATGGAAAGCTTTTCGTAGTCACCCTCGATATAGTTGGGTGCCGAATAGGTGAGTTTGAGTTCGAGAAGGTTACTTATGCTGCCAATGACGGCATTGATGACGATGTTGCCGATTTCACTGAGGGTGCCGGTATGAATCGTGTCCAATACTATGGTTTCCGGGTCCGAGCCGGTGAGCGCCGCAACGAGCTTTACCGCGCTTTCGGTCGGAAAGACCAACTCGACGTTACCGTTGAGGTCGCCGTTGAACGACAGGTTAACGGCGGCAAGTGTGTCGAACGGTATTAGTTTTATATCTTCCTTGAATTCGGATTGGGACAGCACACGAACAAACGGTACCTCCAATTTGATGTGTGTGTCAAGTATCGCATTGAGCATGTCGGCGCCTTTCCCGACACCGATATTGATCATTTCCTTGAGGACGTCTTCCTGTCTTTCCGTCAGCAGAAGAACTTGCCCTTTACTGACAAGCCGAACGGCCATCTGTACCATTTTGAGCAATTCCCCCGGGGCGGGTGGTTTGTCGAGAAAATCGAACGCGCCGAGATCGAAGCAGCGTTTTCGGGCGCTCTCCTGTATGTCGGAAGAAAAGATGATTATCGGTATGGTCGATCGTGCCTGACGCAAACGGCTTAATACGTCGAACCCGTCAACATCGGGCATGAGCAGATCCAGAATCACACAGTCGGGCTTATGGGTGGCGGTAAGATTTATGCCCTCGTCGCCGTCTTCGGCAAGGATAACCTTGTGTCCTCCCTCGGTCAGGATCCGTTCCACCGTTTGGCGCATGTACAACGAATCGTCGATAATCAAGATTTTAGCCATTCCGATACTCCTCGAGGCTAATCATTGGGAATCGCCAGGGTTGCCAAGCGTTCAGCAAAGCGCCCCGTCTCGACCAAGAGAAAAAGATATCCTTGCGCTTGCACTTTCTGAACGCAAAAATGTGTATGCACAATCACCGTCAGGGGAACCGATTCGCAACCCGGTGGACAATCGCCCACCGTATCCCGAAGATTGCCCGTGGTATAGGATGGTATCGAAAAGTCGACCCGGGTACCGAGTATGTTGCTGATGGAGCCTACAACCGAATTGATGACAATATTGCCCATCTCTGAAAATGCGCTTTTCGTGAGCGCATCGAGTTCTTCTTTGGAGGATAGCCCGTTAACCAGCGTATCGGCAAGTCGCCGCGCATCGTCTTGCTTGAACGCAAGTACCGTTTTTCCGGTAAAATCCCCAGTGAAGCCCATAGTAACGGATGAGCACGGCTCTTCGGTTATTCCAAGCATCGCCGATACGTCGTGCCGACCGTCGTTCTCAATAAACTCAACATCGGGGATGGAGAGTGCAACATGCGATTCGAACATTTGGTTCAGATAGCCGGCGGCCTTGCCGGCGCCTATATTGGCCATTTCTTTTATGGCGTCTCGTTCTTTGTCGGTAATGCCTATACTCATGTCGTGCCCTTTGGTTCAATCGCTTGCTTGACTGTGTAAAGAAGAGCTTCCTCTTTGGGCGGCTTCTGAATAAAACCGTCGGCCCCCTCATCCGCGCACCGCTTTTGTGTCGTTTCTTGAATATCCGCCGAAAGAATGAGTACCGGGCAATCGGGCCGTCGTCCCTTTATTTCTTTCATAACCTCATAGCCGCCTTTGTCGGGCATGAGCAGATCTAAAATGACGCAGTCGGGTTTGAATGTGTCGAACATGGAAATCCCTTCCGCCCCGCCGGTAGCTTCCGCGGCCTCATACCCGTTGCGCGACAGCGTTCTGAATACACTGTGACGAACGAGCCAAGAGTCGTCGATAATCAAAACTCGCGGCATCACCCTCTCCTTTTCGGTTCATAGCTTTTTTGGCATGTAGAACGAGTGGCTAGTACTAATTGTACCGTGCGGAATTATGATCGTCAAGAGCATTACGTGGGAGAATGAGCCTTTCGGGTTGTCGAATCGTGCAAATAGTTGTATAATGGGTAACGGTTGATTATCTGGGGATAAGACGCCGCGCGGGGTGCTCGCTCCATTATTAGAGCCGTGGTAGAAGGGTTTCCGTGGCGGCTTACATATTACCGGCTCCCCAACAAGGGCGGCTACATCGGCGGGAGAGCACCGGCATCTCACCAATCGTTTCGAAGGGACCGCAGTATGCTCAAGTCAAAACTCCACGATGTCTTTCTTCGTGCAAATGCGGCGCTTTTTGCGCAGAAGGTATGCCAAACCTTTCGCGAGATGAGCAATGCCACATTCGACGTGCTGCCCGCAACCCTTAACAAAGGATTGTTCACCCACCCCGGCGGAATGATCCTTGACGCCAGATTCGCCGGACGGGTGCAAGGAGATTACTTTCTCGCTATGGACGAAACGACCGCCTGCAAGATTGCCGGCGGCTATCGCGAAGAGATGAGTGCCGAAGACATCATTGCTTCAAGGACGGAGCATGGTCAATTTATGAAAGAGCTGACCAATATTTCGGTGGGACAATCGTTAGCCGAGCTGGAGAAATATCTGGGATCGGTTACGGCATTTTCCCCCTTGGCCGTTTACGGAGTCCTTGATTTCCCGCATGTTATATCCG
>WJJU01000392.1 GCA_014729595.1 Chitinivibrionales bacterium | reverse complement strand
AGACCCCTTCACCGTCACCCGCGGATGCGGGGCTCGGAAGGCTGCAGAAGTTTCTGATGAACAAAAGGTCGATATCCCTCAGCGCAAAGGCGTGAGGATAATGAATATCATCGTACACCGGCTCTTTATCGAGAGTAAGCAGATTGAAATGGGGAAAATTGTGAAAATCGATTACCTTCGCTTCACACGATCGCTTCTCGAGTTCGTGAACCACCGAAGTTACGTGTAAATCGGTTTTGTTTCCTACGATCCCGATTGTCGGCATGATTCAGCCCCTTTTCCCCCGATGATTCCCAAACATTTTTTCGCGAATGTCGCCGTCTGAAGCGATAAGCTCTTTCGTGCGGGCCAACAGGGAGACGGCTTTGTTCGCTTTTCGGCTTTCATTGTCGCCGCGGCGCGCAAGGTACTCCGCTATGTGCGCGGCTATATCGATACCGCTTAAGCGCGAGAAGTTTACGAACATTGGCGACATGTTGCAGTCAACGACGAAATACTCGCCGGTTCCGGACCTGTTCATAAGGTCGATACCGCAAAACGTAAGGTCGAGGCTTGCGGCCGTATTTATCGCCTGCTCCCGCGCGTGCTCAGGAAGCTCGATCACGTCTATTCCGGTCTGACTCATCGATGAATCCACCGTCCCGCCGTGGACAATTTTGGCCGCGGCGACAACTTCACCGTCGAGCACGTAGCACCTGATCGTATCACCCTGTATATATTGCTGATACAACGCCCCACGCTCATTCCAGGGATGGTTCCGCCACATTTTTTCGTCCCACAAATGCGTTTTGTAAATTCCCGCAAGCGGCTTTTGCACCACCCCTTCGGCTTCGTTAAGCGCCCGCCGCGCATGAGCCCGGAGGCTTTCTTTATCGGTACCCGCGGCGAACGGCGGCACCGACGCGGCCGCCCGGGTAAGGCGATGTAGCAAGTACGTTTTCATTCGGTGATAATCGTTTTGCCGGACGGTATTTACTACCACCCGGATTTTGGAAAGGGCGGCGAGGACGGATTGCCTAATGCAAAGGTTTATCGTTTCTTGGTGAACAAAACGATTGTAGGCGTCGTGCAATTCCGTCCATTGGCGGTCGTTGTCGGCGCGAAAAGGCTTTTCGTAGTTAAGGTACGAAGGGCGATTCAGCCCGCGACCGCGCAGGAAGGCGGAGGAAAACTCGCTAAGCAGACGAGAATCGACAACCAGCTCACCTTTATCGAAAGTTATCGACATTCGGGAGGGGAAACGGGCTAAATCAAAGATGTGCGCCTCGACTCCGCGATTAAACAGTCGCTCCTTGATCGCTAGGGTTTCCTTATCGGCATGCGGTCCGAAAACGGCAATTTTCATTTATACCCCTCTTCCAGTATGCCAAGGATCGCTTCAAGTGCCGATCGTTGGTGTATGTCGGGTATGCGGGTAATATCGGGAGCGGCATTGAAATCGGAGAGCATCGTCCCGTCGCTCATCCTTAACGTCAGTTCGGCATAAGGCATCGATAGACATTCCTGTAAAATCGGTATAGATTCCCATATTTTGCTTTCAGCACCGGCCGTTCGCGAGCCCTTGCCGTCTGTCCACACCACCCGCCCGCCAACAACCAGAACCCGCGATTCTTCCTTTGAGGTCAGTGCCTGTAAGAGAGCTGGAGAATCGGCAAATGACCGTTCCTTGGCGACGTGCGTCTCGAGCCATTCCGGAGAATCGCTATCGGTCAAAGGGACTTTCAGATAAACACCGGGATGGTTCTCCATAAAGCTTTGTATCCGCACATCATCATTGCCCGTCATAATCGGCGGCAGCGGTATGCCCGCGTTGCGTAACTCTTCGAAAGCCCACGGCTTAAAAGCCTGGAATTCGAAAGCCCTTTGCGGATTGATACACACCGTGGCGGTTTCGTTGAGGATACCAAGGAAAGAATACCACATCGAAGACGCTTCGCGTTCGTTGCGCAAGAATTCGTCAAGGCGATTCTTGTACCCCCCCCATTGCTCCTCTGTTAGAGGCGTCACCGGCTGAGGCCACATATACCCGGAATCCGTCACCAGCGCGGCATCGATACCGGCCGACAAGTCCTTTCCTTGGTAGTGAATTCCATCGTTTGTAATATAGAGACTTTTTTCTAAAAAGAGTGATTGCCGCATGACGGTAATGCATTCATAACCCTTAGCCTCAAAAAATGCCGCGTACGGACGCGCTTCTTCGGCGGATCGGGGGACAAGAAGCATCCTTTTCATTGTATTCCTCATTTCACCAGAATCGACTTGCACATTATTCAATCGCTTCTATTCTCTTT
>WJJU01000391.1 GCA_014729595.1 Chitinivibrionales bacterium | reverse complement strand
CCGCTTTTCGGGAGAGTATCAGTTCTTTGCACGGCAAGTCGATGCTCTTCAGGCTCGCTTGAATGAACACGAGGCGCAACTGAAAGCGCGAAAAAAGCAACAAGATATTGTTTCATTTTCGGAGCAGAAGCAGCTCCAACTTCAACGTCTGAGCGCAATCAAAGCACAGCTTCAAGATACACGCACCGAGCTTATCGAGCGTAATAAGCGAATCGAAGAACTGACGGAGAGGCGCGAATCCATTAGGAATACGATCTCAACCGGTTTTACAGCCATAGCGGAGGAACTCGAGCGGGAGCTTATGACACAAGAGGTCGGAGTTCAGGCCCTGACGGACAAAGAAAAAGCGCTGGAAAGCCTCTATTTTAATCAGAAGAGTGAATTGGAGCGTCTCAATGCAAGCGAGCCGACTCTCAATCGATTAAATCGCCTTATTGCGGTCGATACCGAAAGCCTTCATCTGTACCAAAAGAAACTCGAAGAAGCGCGAATATCCTCTATGCTTGACTCTGAGGGTATTATTAACGTAAAGATCGTCGAACCACCCTTGGCGTCTCGTGTTCCCGTAAAGCCCAAAAAGCTTCTCGTTCTCTCTCTCGGTTTCATACTCAGCATTTCGTGCGGAATCGCAACGGCAATGCTGATGGAATATCTCAGCCATACGATCGATTCAAATGAAGATATAGCGAAGCATTTGGGCATTCCAGCCCTTGCTTCCGTACCGAAGGAGGAGTTGTGCCGGCAACAAGTGAATATGTAAAGCTTGCGGGCATTCTCAGCGCCCATCACGAGCGAGACGGGCTTGTTACATTCGCCGTTACAAGTTCGAATCGCAAAGAAGGAGCTTCCACGGTAGCCGCCCATACGGCGACTCATCTTGCGAGACACGGGACGGTATTATTAGTTGACGCGAACAGATATTCTCCCGCGATTCACCGCTTTTTCGGCCGTGACAACGGGCTTGGTCTATCGGACTTCGTAAGCGGAAACGCCGCATTCGAAAGCATCGTGCGAACAACTGACGTGCCCAACTTATCGATTGTAACCGCCGGGCAAAGCGATGGAGAACATCGGGTCGCGATGATAAGCGCCGACGGTCTCAGGGCATACATTACCGAATGTACCGGCAGATTCGATGTAACAATTTTCGATATACCGGCAACCAATGATTTTCCCGACATAGTGGTATGGTCGCCGCGTGTCGACGGTGTTGTATTGGTTGTGGAAGCCGGAAAGACGCGATGGGAAGCGGCGCGAAACGCCTGCATGGTATGCAGGAAATCATACGGTCGAATAATCGGCGCCGTTCTTAACAAAAAAACACATGCTATTCCCTCTTTCTTATATGGACAATCTTAGACATTTAGCGTATGGTGAAAACGGCGGTTTTCTGTCTTATTTACGTTCAACATCTTTCGGCCATCGCATATAGGCGACTTCTCGAGAGTTTTTTCTGATCGGCGGCGTTTAGCCTGCACGGCGGGGGTATAAATTCATGAGTTACACTTATTCGCTTGCGCGGCAACCGACGACATCGTCGGCGGATATTATTCGATACAAACCATATATGGAGGAATTCCGTCACCTCTTATCGCTTAATCGTAAGCATCCGCTTACCCGGTGGGCATATTATATCGTCAAGCGCGCTTTGGACGTCGTTTTTTCGCTCACCGCTATTGCGCTGAGCCTTCCGGTAATGCTGCTGGTGGCCCTTCATATCAAGAAATGCTCTGAGGGCGGGCTCCTGTTTCGACAGATACGAATATCGGCCAATAGAAGGCTTATTGAGCCGCGGATACTGTTTTTACACCCCCTCACCGGCGAACTGCACCTTGACTCCCGCAAAGAAGCAAGCACATTCGCTCAGGGCGCTACTGAGCGCAGAACACATCAACCGGAGACTTATTTCTATTGCCCCAAAACCGGAGCGCTCAAAAAGAACCGGCGAAAATGCGATCTCTTGGGCAAGCCGTTCTTTTTCTATAAGTTCCGTACCATGTATGCCGATGCACGGGAGCGCTTTAGTCACCTCTACACTTACAAGTACGATTCCGACCAAATTAAAAAGCTCGTTTTCAAACTCCCGAACGATCCAAGAGTACCACCCAAACTCCGATGGCTTCGCAAAACCAGTCTGGACGAGTTACCGAACTTTATAAATGTGCTCAAAGGCGACATGAGCATTGTCGGCCCGCGCCCCGAAATACCCGAAATGATGAAATATTACTATGGCGAGCAGCGCTTGAAATTTCACACTCGAGCCGGGGTTACCGGCTTGGCTCAGGCCATGGG
>WJJU01000390.1 GCA_014729595.1 Chitinivibrionales bacterium | reverse complement strand
CCTAATCCCTTGTTTTTAAACGAATTAGTCCTCGAAAATAGTTCGGATATGTAACGAATGACTCATTATGAGAAATCCTCGATTTCCAATCCTCGATCCCTAATTGCCGCTCACGCACTGTTGATCCCTCTTTAGGCACTAGTGTAATCGTGTCATACACTTTGCGGCATACCTTTCGGAACCCCCCCTCAATAATCATAATCCATCAGCGGAACTTCTCAACGCACGACCCCCTAACAGAATGCAAATAAATCATTAACATAAAAACAATATTTCTTAGCTATCTTTGTCCTTCAGGTATTCAGGGCCGGCAAGACTGAGAAAAAAGCTCTTGCGGCTCAAAAAAAAGTCTAATGGTCCTTTGATATCGTCCGGTGCTGCAAATCGGCAGGGAATCGGCACGCGGCGAGCAAAAATATGATGCAAACCCAAAAGCGTTTCTTATATGTGCTGACGGCACAATTATATGTCTTCCTTTTTGGTGTACCGTTCACGACGGTGTCATCACCGCTTATTCATCGACATTTGGTGCAAACCATAACCTTCAGCGCGGTCTCGGCCAACGGCGCGCCTTCTTCCGGATCTCACGAGCAAACCTCGCATTTCGACCCCTGGTCACTGAATGAAGATGGTATTGATTGCAAATCGTACAAATTGCACGCACGTCTCTTTTCACGTAAGGACCGATCCAACGGCGAAGACAACGACCGTCGTCGAAAATGGAAACACCGCTCATCTACAAAGCCGGCCATGGGCCTTCGCCCCTCCATGCCCGCAAAGTATGCACAACAGGGTGATACAATACGAATTATCAAAGATTTCACACCAATCCTAAATCTCCCGGGATCTGATGACGACCTTGTCGCATTCGGCATTAAAGGCCAGCATTACCCGGTGGAAGCAGTCGATGAAGGATGGATCGAGATTGCCTATCGAGGAGTCCCCGGCTGGATCAAGATGGAAAGCTGTGTAAGAATCGTGACGGCACGCCGTGGCGATACCAATCCCCCGGTCGAAAAAACCGACGAAAAAAAGCCCGTATCCGGAGCAAAATCCCAAAAGGCCGCACGCAAGCGGAAACAAACGGCGCGCAAGCATGCTCAAAGGAATACGCCGTCCCCCGACACCCGTACTCCACCCTCGGCGGAGAGCCTCAGCGATTCCTCGCAAGACTCCGTCGGTCGAGTTTCGACAAAAGCCGAATCGCCGTTAAATAACCACGTTGGAACGCTGTCTACCGCCAATGGTCCTCTCCCCCGTTCACTATCCCCCGCTCCCGGTGGAAGTACGACATCGGTGCCCGGGGCTCTTTCGGGCAGACGTTCGTCACAATCCAACGGTGCACTTAACACTTACCGTCAGAATGTATCGCAAGCGTTCGCGATCTTTTTATTCTTATCGATTGTTATGTTGTTCACCATGCTGTTTGTTGGCCGGCGGTATTTGTTGCGAACCCGTAAGAGTGGTCGTACCGAGCGCCGAAGCATCCCCGGCAAGCCCTCCCTTGCAAATTCACGCCAATCGAAAGCGCGTACATGCTTTATAGTTTCAAAGTCCCTCGCAACGATAAGGATGAAATCATCCAAAGATAAAGACATGCTTACCTATTGGCGTGACAATGGCTTCTCCGTCAGGCGTTTCACCTCGATGCGCAAGGCGGTGGCAACTCTCGGCGTAAGCATTCCCGACGTTATCGCCCTCGATTGGCATTGCGTAAACAAGCAGCGCTCCCACCTTTTTAAGATATTCGGCAATAAGAACATACGAACGCGCTCGAGAATAATCTTCTACAATGTATCGGAAAATTTGCTGCCTGAAGCACGAGAACGAATACCTTCCGCCGAATTTCTTCCCGCGCGACTTACGGAAGGGGACATGGAAAAGCTTACCCCCGTTGAAGCCGGTCAATGGCGCGGCGAAACGGTCGAAAATGCAAACGGAAGAGGCTCGGTGGAAGGGCCGATTGAGCGCGGCACAATCGCCGAAGTTATGCAGTATATCGAAGCGACGCAGAAAAGCGGGCACTTGATGGTTGGGAGCAACGGCAACGGCGGAGTCGTGCTTTTTCGGGAGGGCGCAATAGTGTATGCGGCAACCGGTCAACAACAGGGCAAAGAAGCGGTACATGGGATTCTCGACGCCAAACAGGGCTCATTTTGCTTTGTTAATAATAGCGGACTCAACGGGCGTGAGGAACGACTCTCGGTAACCGGAACCCTTTTGGAGTGGACCCGTTCTCGTAATGAGAGCGCTGTCGTACAGTCTAAATGAACTGTTGAGCCCGCCGTTGCGAAAGCTCGTCGGTACGTAACGGTTCGTTGAGTGCGGGGTCGCCTCGGTGACCGCGGTGAGCATGTTTGCTAATTCAGTACGGATACCAACTATGGATCCAAAGGATTTTTATGCAACGGTAAGCTTGAATCAGCGAGGAGCGAATTGCGGCATCGGTATTAAAGCGACCAGCGACAAAGAAAAACCGCCGCCGCCGGCAAGCACAAAGAGAGTTGTACGAGCATGCTTGAGCCTTGTTATGCGCTCGGCGGGAACCTCCTCCGGTTCTTCTTTCAATGCTTGTAACCGCATATTGCAGATCGCACCGGCCATGAGTGAGCCGACGGCTATAAGACCGCTGCTTACAAGCGCTATGTTTTTTAAGCCCTCGTTCCGAGGCATGTTGCGCGGCGAAGAAACGGGCGCATGTCGTGAAGGAAAAGGGGAATCGGCGAAAGCTTGAACGGGCCCTTCATTCGTCGCAAAGGATGCTAAGGCGGGACTCGCGGCGGGTCCCGTCGGATCTCGGTGAGCGGCGTTTGATTTGCGGAGTCCTTTGATGGAGAAACCGCAAATACTTTGCATATAGTCAAGATGCGCTTTTTTGAAGTACACGGCGGTATCGAGCGCCCATCGATCGATGTTTGATGAAAATACTCGACACGTGCGCTCATGAAGCCCGGCCCGGACAAAATGCTCGCAGGCGCTGATAATGTAGCTGAATTGAAAGCGTGGGTCCAGCGAGGCGCACTGAAGATATAACTCCGCCGCGGCGCTGTCATTACCGCTTTCGGCGGCCATTCGGGCCATAAGCCTTCTAAGCGCGGTATTTTCCGGATACGTTTTTACCGCCGCGGCAAGCGCCCGAAGCGCTTTGGTGCGTTTGCCCTTACGACGCAGATCAACGCCGAGCATTATGTAACCTTTTTCGGGGGGCATACCGGTATAGGTTGCTACGGAACGAAGAAAACGCTCCGTTTGCTCTTCCTCGCCGAGGCAAAACGCGACTCTGGCAAGCGCATAGTTGGTTTCGGGGTCCGATTTATCAAGAATCAGCAGCCATGACAGTATCCGTTTTGCATCATGGTATTCTT
>WJJU01000389.1 GCA_014729595.1 Chitinivibrionales bacterium | reverse complement strand
GAGTAGGATTTCACGCCTTCGGGCAACTTGTGCTCCCAGTACCAGATTTCCTTTGTCGGCGTTCCCTTGGTGAAGAAGAGCAGGTTTGTCGCGACGCTGGCGTAGGGCTGAAAGACCGAATTGGGGAGCCGTACAATGGTGTGCAGGTTGCAGGACTCCAGAAGATGTTGGCGGATGCGTTGTTTCACCCCGTCGCCGGTAAGCGAACCGTCGGGCAGCACTATCGCCGCACGACCGCCTTCCTTGAGATACCGGATCATGAGCACGAGAAAGAGATCCGCGCTTTCAGTCGTGCGGTAGTTGCGCGGGAAATTGGTTTCGACGCCATCGGTGACCGATGCGCCAAACGGCGGATTGGCAAGGATCACGTCGACGCGGTCCCGCGCGCCGATACTGGTGTATTCACGGTTCAGGCTGTCGATGTAGTCCACATTGGGGACTTCAATGTCATGCAAGATAAGGTTCGTGATGCAGAGCATGAACGGCAGCGGTTTGAATTCCTGACCATGGATTGTCTTCTCGAGTTTCTTGAGGTCCGCCGCCTTCTTCACGTCCTGCTTGCGGATATTCTCGATTGCACTGGTCAGAAAGCCACCGGTGCCGCACGCCGGATCGAGCACCTTCTCCCCAAGCCGCGGATTGACGGTTTCGGTCATGAACTCGGTGAGTGCGCGGGGCGTGTAGAACTCTCCATAATTGCCGGCGCTCTGCAAGCCCTTCAGTATCGTTTCGTAGATATCGCCGAACACATGGCGATCTTCTGAAAGGTTGAAATCGATCCTGTTGAGCTGATTCAGCACCTGGCGGATGATGGTACCGTTCTTCATGTAGTTGTTCGTACCCTCGAATATCTCACGGATGATCAGCGCGCGCTTCCTTCCGCTTGAGACATCGAGGTTGCGCAAGCCGGGGAACAACTCCCGATCGATGAACTCCTTCAGCTCATCACCGGTCATGCCTTCGTCATCGGCCGCCCAATTGCGCCATTGGAGCTTTGCAGGGACTTGAGATTTGAAGCTGTCCGACAGCAGCTCAAGCTCCGTGTCTTTGTCATCGAGAATTTTGAGTGTTATCATCCACCCAAGTTGCTCGATACGTTGCGCATCGCCGGAGACGCCCTGGTCCTTGCGCATGATGTTCTGCAATGTCTTGATCGTGTTGCCTATGTTCTTCATTTACGCAGCCGTCCTGTAGATTTCCCGTTCCAGTTCCTTCAGAGCTGCAAGATAATTGTCTTTGCCGCCAAAGTATCCGACGATTTCAGCCGGTGTTCCCAATCCGCTAACCGGCTCGACACGAAGCACACCGATATCCTCGATATCCTCGATACCCTCGGTTGCATACTTATCGAGAAGCGCATCCAGCACGGCGCGAGCCTTTTCGCCGTACCTGGTGAAGTAGTTGCGCTTTCGTACATTTTCCGCTCGTTCCCGTCGGCTCATCGGCGGCATATCCCAGGCCACGTGGCATATCAGGTCGAAGACATCAAGTTCCCTGGTGATCTCTTCTTTCAGGTTCTCGATAATCACGCCATGCCGTTCGAGTTCGTCTATGATGGCCGTCTTTCTATCCGAATCGTTCCATGTGGTGAGAAAATCCTCGAGGCTGCGGAACTCCCTGAGAATGCCTTTACGCGTGTATTCCCTCAGGCTTTCGGTTATGAGATTGCCATCCGCATCGAGGTGCTGAACGCGTTCGTTGAGAATGGAAACGTCCACGCCTGACACATATATCTTGCGGGGCTCATCGACAACGCTTCCGCCATCCACTATCACCGGTTCTCCGTCCCACTCGATCTCGTCACTCTCACCGAAATCAACCGCTTCCCCGGTTTCGGGATCGACAATCTCATCACCAGCGCCGTCGTCGGAGATGTCTTCATCCGTAAGCTCTTCCTCCCCCGCGACCTTCTTCACCATCACGGGGTCACCGTCAAATGTCGGGTCGGCAAAGAGGTCGGTGACGTTGCGGAAGTTCATGATCGTGAAAAACTGCTTACCGAATTCCTCATTGATGCGTGTCCCACGCCCGATTATCTGCTTGAATTCGGTCATGGAGTTGATGTTCGAATCCAGCACAATCAATTTGCAGGTTTGTGCATCGACGCCGGTGGTCATGAGCTTGGATGTCGTTGCGATCACCGGATAGGTTTCTTCCGGATTTATGAAGTTGTCCAGTTCACGTTTGCCCTGTTCGTCGTCTCCCGTGATTCGCATGACATACTTCAGCGACTTCGCGGCCTGCTCCGGATTTTCGTTGACCAGCGCCCGGCGCATGCGTTCGGCATGCTCAATGTCGACGCAGAAGACTATGGTTTTGTCGGTTGGGGAGGTCTTGTGCAGAAATTCGGTCACCTTGTGGGCTACCGCTTTTGTGCGTTCGTCGATAACCAGGCTCTTATCGAAGTCTCTCAGATTGTATATGCGATCCTCGACAGGGTTGCCGTCATCGTCGACCTTACCCATTTCCGGCCGGTAGCCTTCGAGATCGGTATTCAGCCCTACGCGAATGACCTTGTACGGCGCCAGGAATCCATCATCGATACCCTGACGCAATGAGTACGTATACAGAGGTTCACCGAAGTACTCGATATTGGAGACTTCATCAGTCTCCTTCGGCGTGGCGGTAAGTCCGATTTGCGTTGCCGAAGTGAAGTAAGTAAGGATTTCACGCCATGCGCTGTCGGCGGCCGCGCTGCCCCGGTGACACTCATCGACAACAACCAGATCAAAGAAATCAGGACTGAATTCCCTGTACGCATCTCTGTCATCGTTGTAGTTGGTCAGTCCCTGATATAGAGCCAGGTATATCTCGAAAGCCTTATCGATCTTCTTCTTACGAATCACCGTCATGCGGTCACGGAAATGCTTGAAGTCACCACGCTTTGTCTGGTCGATCAGAGCATTCCTGTCCGCGAGAAAGAGGATTCTCTTCTTCGTACCGCTCTTCCAGAGGCGGTAGATAATCTGGAATGCGGTGTAGGTCTTACCCGTGCCGGTAGCCATGACCAACAGGATTCTGTTCTGACCTCGGGCAATGGCCTCAACTGCCCGGTTAATTGCGATTTCCTGATAGTATCGCGGTTTCCTGCCGGATCCGTCGAAGAAGTAATCGTGTGACGCGATGTCCTCTTGTTCCTTCGTCTCAATACCTTTGTACTTCTTGTACTTTTCCCAGATCTCCAGAGGAGAAGGAAAGGCATCGAGTTCCAATGTGCGTTCCACTTGAGAACTGCAACCGGTTCTGTCATGCTCTACGAAACCGTCCCCATTCGAGCTGAATGCGACCGGAATGTCGAGAATCTCTGCATATCCCAGGGCCTGTTGCAGGCCTGCACCGACGCTGTGACAGTTGTCTTTGGCTTCAACAACTGCGATGGGGATGTTGGGCTTGTGGTAGAGAATAATGTCGGCGCGTTTGCGTTCACCTCGAGCAGTCTTGTTTCCCTTGACGAATATCCGGCCATCAGTGAAGAAGACTTCCTCACGCACCTGCTTCTCCAGATTCCAGCCTGCCTTCGTTATTGCAGGTAAGATGTACTGCGTGCAGATGTCTCTTTCAGATAGGTCTTTCTTCGAAGTCATACGGCACTCTTCAGTTTCTTTTTCGTCATCTGCCCGTTTAGGACGAACGGGCATTCTTCATGGGCACGGCTCTTCTCAAGATAGGATTTGCCCGGTTTGTTCCCTAGTCCTCAAGCCCCCCCCCAGCTTTCTCCTTCTCAATTCCCTGAAGTCCAGACACGCCACCGCCAAGCTGTGCTTTCAAACGGGCAGCATTTCCACCAACGCCTGACCGAGGCCGAAGTTGCCCGCAGGGCAATTTGAGTGGAGCGCAGCGGAACCGGCCTCGGTTTGTTGCATGCTGTGCCTTTTGCGCCTTCCTTATTCGTCGGCATTCTTAGCAGACAGACCAGGACGGCCTGTCTGCGTTTTTCTATTTTGCATATACCATGTCATCAGGAATTCCAGCTTTTTTGTTCTCTTCTATTGCCTTTTCTACAGCTTTGTTTGCAACGCGCCGAATATCAGCGAATTCTCTTAGCGCCTCAGCGCTTATCTTCCTTTTCTTCTCTTCTTTGCTTTTCTTCATTTTGCTATCTCCCTGAACTTCCCGTAGAATCCCTCGTCAAGCACCATCATGGCGTCATTCTCTCCAACAGCAACCTCAATTGGTCGTTTGATACCATTATAGAGAATGACCCACTTGTTGGCTGAAGGCATATAAACATGAACGAAATTCCTCAAACTGCGAAGGTATCGCCTATCGACATCATGTGGAGGCACATTGTGTCCGCCTTTTTCAACTCTTGCCCGTATTCGCTTGTTGCAAAGGTCTGGTGAGTCGAGAAAGACATATACTAAGTGCAATGTATACCCACTCGCCTTAAATGCTTCAAGCCGTTTGGCCAGTCCAAAACCTGAAAGCGTTGATTCAATGATTACAGACCGATTATCCTTCAAATAGGTGTCCAATCTCTTGAAAAACAGCTTTCCTGCTTTAGCATAAAGCAGTCCTTCCGCAATCGCGAAAGCACCGCACCCCCGTATCTTGCCGCCCCGCCTCCGCTCGCGCATTGCGGAACGACTGCCGTTGCACGAAGGCGCCCCGGCGCTTGGCACGATACTTGTCATTGGGTTT
>WJJU01000388.1 GCA_014729595.1 Chitinivibrionales bacterium | reverse complement strand
TGGGCCTGCTCCCGGCCACTCTTTCATATGCGGGCAGTCCAAACCAGCATGAGCCTTTTGCTCCAAAAATGCGGCAGGTGCGGGCAATAATTACCATCACGGAACGGTCCGCTCTCGCCTATTGCGCCACAAACACCCTTTGACCAAAAAAAACCGCGACGGAACTCGTCCGCCGCGGGAATATGCCCCGTCGCCGTTTTATTGAGACGCTCAAACGCCCCGAGAGCTTAGCTCTTCAAAATAGAAAGCGCTTCTTCGTTCTGCGCTTCGGTCATGCGGGCGATACCGGTAATTTCGGCCGTTTCTTGATTACCGGCAAGCAGGTCTTCCCGTGAGATTTGATCTAAGCTGAACTTACGGGCACCCGCCATAAACTGCTGAAGACCGCAGGCAAGTTTGTCGGCATATCCGTACATGGCCACGGCGCCGAAGGGAATATTCGACATTTCCGATTCCCCAACCTTGTTCTTGACTGATTCCCAGCCCGCGAAAATTTCTTCGGGATAGGTGCCCACGTCCTTAACTGATGCGGGCAGTTCATCCCAGTGCCCGTTGAGAGCGGCTTTGTTTTCAGGCTTGAACACGCCTTCGATATTACTTCCCAAAAAGCCTGGGATCATGGGAGCGCGGCCCATGCAAATCAGGCGGGTATACGGAGCACAGAGGGCAATTGCCTTGAAAATGTGATCTTCGCGTGCAAATCCGCCGGCCAGTGAAATGTCGGGTACTTTCTTGCCGGCACTCTCGATGGTTTTGCAGTACTCGTAGGTCTTGGAATGCAGGTGGAGACTTGGTACGCCCCAGTGCTCCATCATGTTCCACGGACTCATACCGGTTCCTCCACCGGCGCCGTCGATGGTGAGAAGGTCCAGTTTGGCGTCGGACGCACACTTGATCGACAGTGCCAAGGCCTCCAGACCGTACGCGCCGGTTTTAAGTGACATACGCTTGTAGCCCATTGAGCGCAGGGATTCGATCTCGCCCATAAAGGTATCGTACAGCTTTGCGGAAGAGTCGATGTCGGTACCTCCCAATCGGCTGTGCCGGGCGAATGATTTAATGGCGCGAGCTTTGAATGCCGTTTCTACGGACGTGTCGTACGGATTGGGGTCGACAACGTAGCCGCGATCCTTGAGAAACCGCGCATATTCTATGTCGGTAACCTGGATTTCGCCGCCGATGTCCTTGGCGCCCTGTCCCCATTTGAGTTCAAGAATCACTTTGTCGCCATATTTATCGAGAACGTACTGAGCCACTCCATTTCGGGTATCTTCAACATTCATTTGGACTATAACCGCACCATGACCGTCATAATAGCGCAAGAACATGTCGATACGACGTTCCAATTCCGGAGCGGATGAAATCTTTCCACCGGCCATCTGCGATTCTCTGTCCACGCCGACAACGTTCTCACCGATCACAATCGGGAACCCGCACAGCGCGGCGCCGACGGCGAAAGAATCCCAATATTTGGCCGCGATAAACGTCGATCCCAGAGCCCCGGTCATAATCGGCAGCCGACACTTGGTCGGGACTTCGGAACCAAAAGACGTCTCGATGTTCACGTTGGGGAAAATGCAGTCGTCGGGATCGTTGGACAAGCCCGACGGCACACCGTGAGATCCGTAGGCATAGCCGTTGATTCTAAGGGCGTGATACCCCGCGCCTTCCGCAACGATGTGGGATGATCCGGAGGTTGTCTCTCCGAAATTGCGGGGGTAGAGAATTTTCCGCCCGACCAGAGAGGACAACCAAGTCTCACATTTGCCCCGACAGTTGGACATGCACAGAGTGCAAAGCCCGGACTCACAGGGATTTCCGCGGTTAACCGTTCCGAGAGCGTCGTTATGCTTTCGCCATTCCATACCGCATTCCTCCTTTCGGCATAAAGCTGCCGTTATTAGGGTAATAAACTTGCCGAAATTCGACAGGCAAAAAATAGTATAGTTGATACCACACCGTGTTGGCAATTGTTTGGCCGAACACGACACTTTTTCCTACGGGGTTAAAATGTCGATTTTTTGTGGATTTTTTTGCCGCTATTTTCGGAATCCGTAGCTTTTGTCGCTTGGCCGTATGGGCCTGGAACGTACGTATTGAGGTGCTGTTTCGCGATTGTGGCTGATTTCGGCCTTGTCGCCGACATATTTTTAAATGCTGTGCAATGTACCGCCAATATATGAGTAACGGAAAAATTGCCGATAAAGAGGCCACCATGGGCAAACGCGACAAAAGAATAACCACGATTCTCAGCGCCATCAAGGAAGAACCGGGGCCGGTGAGCAGTTCCAGAGTTTCGGAGCTGCTGTCCGCCGCAGGAAATGATATAAGCGAACGAACGGTACGCTTGTACCTCAAGGAGACGGACCATCTCGGCTTAACCGAATCCAAGGGCCGTAAAGGACGGACCGTCACCGAAAAAGGTCTTGATCTGCTGCGTGT
>WJJU01000037.1 GCA_014729595.1 Chitinivibrionales bacterium | reverse complement strand
TACGCAAAATCCACACGTACTCTTCGTAGCCCCCGGGCAATCCCGCCACAACGCACAGTTTGTCTTGGGCCTTGGTGAATTCGCGCTGATAATTGGTCAAGCGAACCGGATCTTCGACCGCGAAGGAGTCTCGGTAGATATAGCTTAAAGAGTCGAGCAAATTGCTGCAGCGAAGCCAATTTTTCACTTGTTGGACGGTTACGGTTGAGTCGGTGGGAGGAACGAACGGAACTTTCGTGGGCGACCGTGAGACGGCGCTTGGCTTTGCGTCTTTTTTTTCTTCGCAAGAGAGACTGCCGAGTATCAGCAGCATTAGTACCACGGATGCGCCTATTCTCATGGCTTCCTTTCGACCAAAGCTGTACGAGCCGTGTTCATAAAACTAAATTGTATACTATAGGCGGTGCCAAATGCAACAAAGGGCGGCGCCGAAAAAGCGCTTGGGTCAACATTTCCTGGTATCACAATTTTACGCCGAGCGCATTGCCGACAGCATAGAAGCTTCATCGGATGAAACGGTGGTTGAAATCGGGCCGGGAAGAGGTGCGGTGAGCCGGTATCTTAAAGAACGTTTCCCCTCGTTTCATTGTGTGGAAATTGACTCCGAAGTTGTTGCCGGATTACGGGAAACGCTTGGGGGGGGCGAATGGAGTTTGCATGTCGGCAATATTTTGGATTTTGATTTCGAAGTGCTTGGCTCCCGTTTTCATGCCGTCGGTAATCTGCCGTACAATATGGGTGCGCGAATAATCCGGAAAGTGCTGTATCAGGCGCCGCGCGTGGTATCGTGTACTTTTATGGTCCAAAGAGAGGTGGCGGAGAGGATTACGGCGAAGCCCGGTACAAAGCGCTATGGATTTCCAACGGTGCTCTGCGGCTTTTTCGGGGTGTCTCGTATTTTGTTTCATGTGCCGCCGGGGGCGTTCTTTCCCAAGCCGAATGTCAATTCTTCGGTGTTCCGGCTCCGGGTAAATCCCGCCGTTGAACGACGTTTACCGAGCGAACAATGGGATCAGTTCTTCGGTTTCGTTGACCGGGGTTTTTCGATGAGGCGTAAGATGTTGGTGAATGTTTTGGGGCGCGAAGGCGGAAAGGAATATTACCGCCGTTGTTTGGAGGAACTAAGTATACCGGTCACCGCGAGACCCGAAGCACTGAATGTCGATGAGTGGGTGGGGCTTTACCGAAAGGTTCGGCAATGCCCCCAAGGATAAGGGTGGTAACCGTCGTGTGGTTGGCTTTGGTGACGGTGACGTTCGCCCGGGTCGACACCTGGCCCGATTTTTTCAAGGCGCCATCCGTGGAGGTCTCGGACGACAGTAGCACGTTCGATGTTGACATCAGGCAGACTGTGTTGGAGAACACGTTTGAGTCTCACGATCGGATAACCGTCCGGTACAACGACTCTTTACAGGCGGCGGAGCAGGTGGTCGGCTATGAACTGGTAAATGATCATGTTTTAGGAACAACCGACCAGCATCTGGATCTTAGCGGAAATTACTCGCGGCATGGGCGAAGGTGGAGCGCCAGTTCAATCGGCTTTGAGTGGAGTCCCTCTTTTCTACTTCATACCCGCGACAGCGGCAACGGCTTTTTAGGGACCATAGACATGGGGCCGATATTCGGAGTTTCGGCACTGGGCGTACCGATCGACTTTCGTGGAGGAGTGACCGGGCGAAAGTGGAGCGATACGTTACCGCGCGACGTTTCAACGGAATGGCTCGATATGATGCCCTCCGATTTAGGTTTTTACGGCGGACTGGAGGTCGGTGACGGTGGGGCGCGCGTCGGTACGCTTCCTTTGTATTTGGGAGGAAGCGGATACGCCCGACTTATCGAGCGCACGTCACGTTTGTCGGTCGGCAATGGGCAAGTGCTGTTCATGCACGACATTCCTTCGGGAGACAGTGTTTTCGCGTACCTTGCCGATACTCTCGCTTGGGGTCATGAACGTTTTTTTGAACGCGGGACCTATGTCTCGATTCCGGAGCGCCTGGCTCACTCCGTTCGTATGGCGGCCGCAATCAAAGGCAAAAATGAGCGTACTATTGCGCCTGCATTCGTTTATTCGTTTGTGCAGTATTC
>WJJU01000387.1 GCA_014729595.1 Chitinivibrionales bacterium | reverse complement strand
TTTATATATAGAGGTTCACTTTTTCTCTTAATTACCAAATATCTCATTGCAGGAGGGTTTTTCCATGAAGAAGCTTTTGGCGCTTGCAGCGGTGGCGTCTACCGTGGCAATGAATTCATGCGACGGTGTTCTTGAGTCCGAACCGTTTAGCCCCACCCCGCCTCCGGCGGCGACGATCCCACCGGACCCCGCGGTCCCGATGCAATTCTATTTTGGTAACCTTCACAGCCACACAGGTTATTCCGACGGTGAAGGAACTCCGGATGAAGCGTTTGACTGGGCTCGTTACACGGCGGGATACGATTTTTACGCGATCACCGATCATGCCGAGCAGATATCTTCGTCGGAGTGGAGTTCGACCGGCAACAGCGCCGATGTGAAGAATGCCGACGGACAATTCGTGGCGCTGCGCGGTTTCGAGTGGTCCAACCCGGAATTCGGCCATATTAACGTGCTGAACACTTCCTCCTACACGGGAGCAGCGGACACATACGATCCCGATGATTTCTATGCATGGATCGACAACAACAATGGGCTTGCACAGTTCAATCATCCCGGTAGGGAAGCTGATGTATTCCAAGATTTTGCCTATCTTGCCAAGGCCTACGACAATTTCTTCGCCGTCGAGACCGGCAACAAAGGTAGCGGCAATAACAATGGAGAGTATGTCCCCTATTTTACCACCGCTCTTGGTAGTGGTTGGCGGGTGGCGCCTACCAATAATCAGGACAATCATTCGCTGAGCACCAATTCACATCGTTCCGTGATTATAGCCGCGGAGTTGACACGAGCCGCACTTCTGGAAGCAATCAGGGAGCGACGTTTGTACTCTTCGGATGATCCTAATATGAAACTCACCTTCAAGTCGGACGACTATTGGATGGGGTCGAATATCGTCAGCACCCCGGGCGTCTATTCGTTCGATGTCACGGTGGTTGATGATGAGCCGATTGCGAAGATTGAGTTCCTTAACAAAGCAGGGGCGGTCCTCGATAGTTACGTTCCGGCGGCCGGTCAAACGAGCGCCTCGGCGACGTTCCAGGTGAATGTAACGGCCTATGACTGTTTCTATGCCAAGGTGTATGAGGACGACAGTAACAACGACGATCCCGGTTATGCGCAGCAAATCACGATCAGTGCGCCTATCTGGGTATATCCGCAGTAAGATTCGGTAAGTTGATATTTGCGTGCTTTGCGGGGCGTTTGCGCATGGGCGCCGCGCCCCTTTTGGGTTCTAAGGTTTAGTTCAGAACCCCACCTTCACTGCTCTGGCCGGTCCTCAACGGCCCTTCGGCGCGGCTTCACCGCGGAAATAACGGCGACGTTTACAGGATCCACCACGCGGACGCGATGTTTTTTGCGGCCGGCTTGGAAAAACGGTATTGATGGATAGGCTCTCCACGTATGATATGGCTATTTCGCACAAGTAACCTTGTCGACGAACCGCAGCGCGTTGTCGCCTATTGAGAATTGGTTGAGTGCTTTGGTGCAGTTGACCACTTTATAGATTGAAAGCGGAAGTAACGGCGGAATCTCATCGGCTCGCCAGTCTTCGCACATAATGTCAAACACGAGCTGGGCCGCTTGGGTGCCGTAACCTTTGTAGTCGGGAAAAACCGCCAAGGTTCCGAAATTAGCCGGCTTTGAAACAAAGCGTTCGGAGCTTACGATAATAGGGATATTATGCTTGTCCGCAAAAGGGCGCCAAACACGGTTTACGAGTTTGTTGGTGAATAAACGATTATCACGGGGCAGCCACAGCAACTGTACATTTTGTTCATCCGTAAGAAAAGATACGGCTCGCTCGGTGCGAATTGCCGCGAAAAGCCTACGCGGAGTAAAAGAAAGAGGAATTAGCTCGATTCCCTCTCTGGCACAAAATACGGCATTCGTGTCCACGAAGCCTTTTAGTGCGGGAGGATGCAAAACGCCCACGCGGCTTATGTCGCGGCCCAAAATCGTTCGCAGGTGGATGACGCTGATGACAATGGGGATTTCGAAGTGAATACCGGTTGCGTTCGGCATTTTAGTGAGCTGTTGACGGAGTTGCTGAGTAAAGAGTGCAACGACGGGCAGCTTTCCGCATACCGCGGGGTCTTTTCTTTGGCACTTTTCGAATATGGCTATCGCCTCGTCTCCCATGAGCACCGCTATTTGAGGCACAATCGTTTTGATTCGATCCAACACTTCTTCATGGCCCGTGTTTTCTCGGACATGTATCTGATATATGCCGAATGCTTCGGCAAGCTCCGCGGACATGCTGCTTGCAGCCTGCGTGAACATGTGCTCGGTTTCCCGCACAATGAGTAGCTTTTGCTGTGCGGGAGCCTCGGATGAGGCCAACGCGACGATGCACAGGCAATAAAGCAGACCAAAATGCCCTTTAGGATGAAAGCCAACATCGAATAATTTCACTTCACGATACTCCACGCTTGAAATGTATTCAGCTTGAGCCGACGGCACGCAGACCCGTAAGCGGCGTCGCTGATTGCTTGCCTGAGTGAGGGAAACCATTGCGGCTGTGCGGAAGCGTAGCCACTGACGACCCGAGCCCCCCAGTCACTTCCGTAACACTCGAGTCCATACGCCGGGCATACCTATACTGCTTGTATGCCCGAAAGCGCACTATATATCAATACTAGTGCAAGTATACAAAGGAGGGTATTAAAAAAACGGAAATGGTATTTCCGGAAATCGATGAATTATATAGAATATAGGCTCACGGTGCCGTCTCGGGGCCTCCGAAAGAAGCGAATCATATCCGAAAGGTTCGGAGAGTGGCATAGATGTATTCAATTGGTGGGCAAAACCGTAAGTAGGCGTAACCATTTCGTTATTCGGGTTGGAAACGTAAACAAGCCCGGCCATTCGGGTGATCCGGCAGTGGGTGTGCGGCCACTAGGACGAGAATAGCACGGTGTGGGAGACCAATACCGGCGGGAAATTCTTTTGTCGGAGCTTTCACTTTTGAAAGCGCCCCCGGAGATTTCGTAGATAAATGATCACGGCAATCATAGTACGGAAGCCTGGGGAAGATACTACTCAAGGATCTTATCGACACCCTTGATGTCATCTTTGGAAAGCTTGAAATATTTGTTGGCTTGCTTATAGTTGATTACCTTGTACACCGAAAGGGGCTGTTGAACATTTATGCTTGAGACGTCCCAGTCGTTGTCCCACGCCGTATACACCAGCTCGGCGGCTTGAAAGCCGAGTGAGCGATGATCGGGGAGAACCGCGAAAGTTCCGAAATTGAACTCTGGATTAACCAGGACTTCGACGCCGACAATAACCGGCAGCTTCATGCGTTTCAGCTCTCGAAGCCAAGCTTTTTGGATGAGTTTCTGTGATAAGAGAACGTTATCGTTAAGAATCCATAACCCGTCAATATCACCGTGTTTTCGCACCGCTTTGAGCTTGGAACGCAATTCTTTTTCAAAGTCGGTTGTTTTGTCCGATATCGAAAAGCTATGAAGCTTGATACGCTCTCTTGCGCAGAACCGTTTGTTTTCTTCGATAAATGGAGCGAATCGCTCTCTATGAATGACGGCTATATTGTTGCATGTTCCTTCGATAAGCGATCTAAGTGCGACGGCGCTGGTAACGAGTGGAATTTCATAGGCGATTCCCGTCGCATTTTGCAACGATGCCAGTTCATCGTTGACAAACGAAGCCATGAAGGCGATTGACGGCATTTGCGCCGTTGTATCCACCTCGTGTTGGTACTTACGGAACAAGGCAATTGATTTATTGTCGAGAAGGACAACCAAAGAAGGCTTGGACGCTTCGATACGAGCCGAAAGGTTATCCACGCTGAGATCGGCGGAATATATGAGCGTGTCTATTGTAAGTTCGAGCTGCAATTCTCCTTGAAGACCGGTAACGGCTTCTTCATAGTGTTTACCGGGTTGCGTAACAACAAGAACCGTTTCGGCGTTTGCCGCGGTAAAAGGAATCACGGTTCCCAGGACCAGTGCCATGGCGCAGATTCGGCACAACTTAACGAATGCGGAGTTGGTTTGGTGGCGCATTAGTTCCATTTTTGCACCCCCAGAATCGCATTCAGTTCCGCATCGAAACTTTTGACAGCCTTAATCACCGCGTCGCCGTCCGCTCCCTTCTTTTGTGCCAAGACAACAATACCGACATCCGCGTCAGGAATCGAGCTAACGACAAACTTCAGGTTTGATATCTGTTTGAAGTATTGTACTTCGCGTTCGGCCAGGATAACTGCCTTTGCCTGTTTAAATGTAAGCAACGGCAATAAGTCTTCAAGCTTGGCTACCCTGCTTATTCGGGTTTCAATACCGAGCAAGTCGCGGGCGAATGATATTGTTTTTCTTCTGCCGAGAAAATCAACCAATCCAAGGACTGTTTCCGGTGTTATGTCGCTCTTTTTTACCTGAGCGTCCACACCCATTATGACATACTTTTCGGTTTTTTTCCCGTTGTTGAGTCCGTTGGCCACAACGCTGAAATCGGGGAGTTGAGCTACAAGATCAGGTTTTGCGATAATGAAATCAGGCGGGGTGGCTCGAAGCATCATAGCGAAGTCGTTATACCGGGCGAAGGCGGTTACGGTTGCTTCCGAGCATTGCGCACCGAGTTTTTCTTGCATAACGATCGGCTTAACCTCGGAAGGGAAGAATACGTACAGCTTCTGGGCCGAGGCGGATAGTGGTCCAAGGAAGAGAACCAGTACCGCAAGGTGTCCGGCCAAGCTGCGAAGAGAAGGAAACCAATTGGTTAAGAGGCTCATGAATTACTGCTATACCTGTTAGTTTGCGTTGCCGGAGCGATTCTGGTTTTAATCGACCCGCCCCGGTTTTGCCGGCCGCCGGCTATGCATGTATCATAGCCGTTGGCTGCTTCTATTATCAGTATAACTCTTTGTGGCAAAAAAATGCAAGCAAAAAAAAAGCATAACTATTTTGGGTATGGGAAATCGTCAGTTGATACGGCGAGCGGTAGGTATTGAACGGGCGGGTGAAGGCCTGAGAATATACGGTCCGTGCTAATGATGTGAGGCTTTGGCGGTGAAGGGCGATTGGAAAGGTATCGTCTTTTTTTTGATGGGTGGCAATTGTGAATTGTCAAGTGTCTCCTTATCCGTTGCTCAAGCTGTCGAGATGACCCAGGGGGCGACTGTTGCGGCGTATTTCGGTGTCAATGGTGCGCGCCTGGAGTGAAAGCCGATTAACCACGTCGGGGTGCGCTTCGGCGAGGTTGTGCGTTTCCGCAGGATCGGTGCTGAGATCGAATAAGGCGTCACGCACATCGGTGTCACCCCACTCGGGCGTCTCCACATCGAGATGATATTTCCATTTCCCCGACCGGATCGCTTGAAGCGATCCGTCCATTTGGTAATAAAGGAAGGGTTTGTGTTCAATTTTCGGATCGTTGGGGTTGACAAGAAGGGGGCGAAGAGTTTCGCCGTCTATTACCCGGTCTTGGGGCGTCGGCACATTGGCCAAGTCGGCAAAGGTGGGGAAGAGATCCATGGTGGTTGCCATGGCAGTGCTCACTACACCGGCCGGTACCCTGCCGGGCCATCGTATTACACAAGGAACTCTGAATCCCCCTTCGAGGGTTTGGAATTTTGTGCCGCTTAAAGGATTGGCTGAACCCAGAGGAATTTTTCGGGTCGGGGCGGGGCCGTTATCCGAGGTAAATACTATAATGGTATTCTCAGCTAAGCCGAGTGAGTCGAGCAAGTTTAGAATTTCACCCGTGCTCCAATCGATTTCCTCGACGGCTTCTCCGTAGGCCCCCCGCCGTTCGTTGGTGCCGGCGAATAGTTTTCCCGGCGCAAGCGGTGTGTGGGGCATGGTGTGAGACAGATAGAGGAAAAAGGGTTTGTTTTCATTGGCGCACGAGCGAATAAACGAAAGTGACTCTTGGGTGTAACGGGCGGTCAGCCTACTCATGTCGTCGATCGGTTTTTCGACTACCGTGGTGTTGCGCAAAACAGCGGCATATTTCGTGCCCGGTTTACCGCGCTTATTTGGTGGAACGGGCAGCATATCGTTGGAATAGGGGACACCGTAGTAATAGTCAAATCCGTTGTTGGTCGGTAGGAAGGGCGGCTGATCGCCGAGGTGCCATTTACCGATACACGCCGACGTGTAGCCCGCCGGCTTGAGCATGTCCGCGATCGTGACTTCGTCCGGATGCAGGCCGGTTTTCCAGTTGTCCGGCGTGTTGGCGTGACGCTGGTCTCCCTTGGGCCAGAAAACGGTATCGATTCCGACTCTTTTGCTGTAGCAGCCCGTCAGAAGTGCCGCCCGCGAAGGGGTACAAACCGACGAAGCAGCATAAAAATCGGTTAGTCGAATGCCTTGGCGAGCCATGCGGTCAACATGCGGCGTGCGAATGTTCGGGGACCCAAAACAGCTTAGATCCTCGTATCCTTGATCATCGGTGAAGATAATGACGAAGTTAGGCTTCGTTGATGAACCAATCGACTTACGAAACCGATTGCAGCCGAATGGAATGCTTGCCGCCGCGCATCCGCCGAGTAATGAGATGAAATGTCTTCGCGTGTATTCCATAGGTACTTGAAAAGCGGAATGTTCGGCGCCCTCTTATGGCTTAAGATTGTAAGATAGTCCTCGGGTCGGTGGGCGGGCAAGATTGGGATACTATCTCGGTCATGCGCACAGGTGGTCCGCAATACTCATCAAAATAGCTCGATTACATTGGCGACTCAGACATTGCTTGTCGACCTATTTTTAAGGCATTCTTCTTATGAAAATACAACAATTCGATAAATCGTGACCAGTATGAGAAAGAATCAACGAATTTAGGTTGAAATTCATACTTGTCCAAAATAGGTTTTTGAAGGGGGCTCGGGCCGCCCCCTATACCCCAGCTTGGAGCCGAAGGCCATGGA
>WJJU01000386.1 GCA_014729595.1 Chitinivibrionales bacterium | reverse complement strand
GGTGTGTGGTGGATTAGGCGGGGTGATGGAAGCGGCGGCGAAAGGAGCAAAGAGTGCGGGGGGGACCGTCGTTGGTATCCTTCCCGGCGAAAATGCCGATGATGCGAATGCGTCCGTCGATATCGCAATCCCGACGGGTATGGGGATCGCTCGAAATGTACTCGTGGTTCGCGCCGCGGATGTGGTGATAGCATTGCCGGGCTCGTATGGTACGTTGAGCGAAACGGCGGTTGCCTTAAGTTTAAGAAAGACAGTGATTTATCTACCAGGAGCGTGGAATCTTAAGCGAATCGGCCAAGTCGAGAGCGCTCTTTTCAAAGAGGCTTTCGAGCCGGCACAGGCGGTAGGCCTTGCTTTGAGCACGTGTTTGTAGACAGTCCAAAAGCAATACCGTCGGTAGGTGTAATCCCGTAACACGTCGCCTTCCGACGCGGCCGGGGCCCAGGGAGAGGTGGCGCCGACCATGAAATCTCGCTCCGGCCATGCTTCCCCGCAGGCCCTTCGTTTAGGCTGCTCAAGCGGATGTTTGGGCGGGTCCAAACACCCGGGAGATAGTGGTTGCACATAAAAATCACAAAAAGTTAAGCTTTTAAAATTTGTTCTTAGCGCCATATAAATCAACGCATTATCGGTTTTTTGCCCGCTCAGCGCCGCAACCGATCACTTGACGAAAGGAACGGCCTGATGTAATTTGGGTAATTCCGTCTTGTTTTATTGTCTATAAATCGGCGGTACTTCAATAATTTATAGGGAGGGCGCATTGAAGGATCTTAGAGAACAATTGAAAAATCCCGCACAGGAATGCCGCCCCTGGGCGATATGGATATGGAATGGGCCAATCACCTACGACCGGATGAAAGAGCAGCTTAACGAGTTCTTGCGGAAAGGCTTTGGTGGTGTGGCGATTCGTCCCGGTAGAGACATGGATCCGCCCTACCTTTCCGAAGAATTCTTCATTCTTTTTAAAAAGGTATTGGAATCAGCACATGAAGTGGGCATTGGCATACGTATCGCCGATGATCTTTCGGTACCCTGGAATGGCTTTTTTGAGCCCTTTGCCCTTCAAAACAGCAAGCTTCGTGCTCAAAAACTTGTTTTAGTGCACTCCGTCGACATTTCATCTTCGGAGAAGTTCGAACTGTCTCTCGACGAGCCTGAGCGCTACATAATTATCGCGGTACGGGTTGCCGGCACTCGAGTGAATTTGGACACTACGGAGGTCCTGACAATGGGCTCGGCTGAGCAATCCGAGATCAGTTGGAGTGCTCCCAAAGGTGATTGGCGGGTGATGGTGCTCAAGAGACGGTGGGTACTTGGACCCGCGGGCAATTTTGTGCCGAACGTATACAATCCTAAAGTTGCTCAAGTCTACACGCAGACCGTACTTGACGAGCTATGGGCCCATAGTCCGGAAAGCGTCCGTTCGGCATTCAAAGGGGTGGTGACTGAAATGCCTTCCTATGTACCCGCCGAGAACGGTATTCCTTGGGATGATGATATAATAACCCGCTATCGGTCACGGTATAAAAAGGAAATCGTCGAGCTTCTACCGGGGGTCTTTTGCGAAGTGGATGAGGCCGCCAAAAAGCATCGGGTTCATATATATTCGTTTTTAGCATTTACGATGTTCGAGCGATATGCCGCCGCCATAGAGACTTGGACCAAGAAATACGACATGTCGCATTGGCTCCTGACCCCGGAGCGCGACGTTGCTTCGTCGTCCGATATGCTCAGGGATGGATTTATGGCGGCTCCCGATAAATTCACCTGCACGGGAATTCAGAATCAAGAGGGGACGGAAGAGGACTTTGCGATGGTGCGTGCCGCGGCGGACTTCAACCGTTTGGAGTTGGAACGCGGTACCGTATCGGTACTTGGCCGTAACCGTTTGGGCAACGCCGCCACACTCCAAAGCCTCAAGACCGAAGCGGATTTGTTGTCGTTGGTGGGAAGTTCAAGCCAACTTATTGACGGGTTCTTCTTTAACCTCGACCATCGCAACACTATCAGAACGCCGTTCAATCCATCGTGGTACTCACCCGACTGGGAGCAGATGCGTGAACTCACCGACTACATGGCGCGACTTCAGACACTCATCAGGGGGCTTGACCGCTCAAGACGCGTCGCGGTGCTCATGCCAACGACATCGATTATGGTGGACTACCTTCCTTCCGACAACGAAGCTTCGCGAAAGGGCGCCCAAATCCTGAATAGGATTGTGCGTGAGCTTCAGCGCCACAACATCGACTACGACATTTTAAGCGAATCGCGGGTGGCCGGCAGTACGATTCAGGAGGACGGAAGCTTTGTTACCGACGGGGAACGCGGTAGCGCCTATGAGACTTTAATACTTCCTTGCTGTCGCTTGATGGGCAAAAGCTTGTTCATTTTTTGCGAGAAGTTGGCGCTTAAGAAAGGCTCAATCGTTTTCGTGGAGCAGGCCCCCGAAGGGAACCTTGACGATGGAATAACTTCGGCGTTCACCGCTCGAATAGACAAGTTCTTGCGTAATCGGCAAGATACGGTTCAAGTGATTCCGGTAAAAGAATTCGGTTCCTATTTAACCAAAATAAAGCCTTTCGTGCGAATATCGGTCAGTGGAAAACGTTATGCGGATATATGGGCGGCCCGAGGAATAGTCGGCGAGAGCGAAATCTATATCTTGCACAATACTTCATATAAGCGAGATTGTTTTGCGAAGCTCAAATTTGCCGAGGATCGCCATTTCCGTCTCATAGACTGCTGTGACGGCGAATTCCAAGAGATCGACGACACGCAGAACGATGAAGGTATTTCGGTATTCAGCTTGAACTTTGCCCCCCGTCGAACATACATAGTTGCGGCGTCGCCTTCGAAAGAGGATATCGAACCGAAAATAGGCAAAGCTGCGCTGCTGCCGGCAACCTCATCGCGAAATTATCGGATCATACTGAAAGATCAGTGGAATTTTTGGCCGGGATCACCCAACATTCTTCCACTGGCGGCTTGGAACACGAGAATAGGCTTGAGCCGCGAATCTGGAGGTTTCTCTCACTACTGTGAATCTTATTTCGAGGTTCGCGAGATACCGGATCAATGTGTGCTCACGATGGCGGGAGGCTTGGAGAGTGTCACGGGGCGGACCGGCGACGCCAGGGTTGAGCTTTTCATTAACGGCAATATAATTGAGGAGTACGAATGCTCATCACAAGAAGAAGAAGGTGATGTCGCTCCCCCGCCGTGGGAATCGTTCCTGGGCATATCGACACCCAAGTACGATATCCGTGATCAGTTGATTCGAGGATATAATCGCATATCGGTGCGGACGGTGGGACTGTTCGCCCACCCGCCGACGGTTTTATATCCGATGCTTATCGCCGGCTCTTTCGCCATCAAGCGGGGGGCCAAGGGGTGGGTTGTCGATACACCCAAAGCGGTTATCGGCTATGATTCCTGGACTCGACACGGTTTCCCCTATCTTAGCGGGATCGGTGTTTATTCCCAGGGCTTCGAGGTGCCAACCGAATATAAGCAGATCATGCTGCGCTTTTCGCAAACCTCCGGCGGTTTGGAAGTGGCGATAAACGATCAGGAATTGGGTACCTACAACTGGTCACCCATGGAGTTGGATATAACCAAGTCCTGTGTCTCGAGGCGAAATTTGCTGACGGTTCGTGTGCGCAATACACTCGACAATCTTCTACGCATGAACGTACGGCCTTCGGGGCTAATCGGAGAGGCGTACCTGGATATTTATTAGACCATAAGCCGAACAGTCGGCGGCAAGAACGACAGCGATGCGGGGCGCCGACGGCTTTGAGGCCAAAGATACCCGACATGCCGCGACGTAGCCGTCGGACGAAGCCGGGAGATATCGCAAGCGGGAACGGAATGCCGCCCTCGGCGGGGGGGGGGCGAGCCGGACGCGCGTCATGAATAGCAGTTCATTTTGAAAGCGTCTCTCCCGCTTTTGGTTGAAGAAAAGCGTCGTTGGCGCGGCAAGCTTGTGTTCAATGAGACCCAAAACCAGTAATCCAACGCCGGAAAACTCCCGCATCTACCGCTTCGGGGAACGAGTATGTCTCGCCAACGCGGATACGGTCCGCACTGCGGTTGGCGAGTTACTCGATACCGCGGGGGTTCGGCGCTTGACATTGGATGCGGAAAGCGTGTGCGAATGTGATTCGCATGGCATTCATCTCTTTTTGACAATAGCCCGCAAGGCCGCCGATCGCGGGATTCAACTCCTTCTTTACCGGCCAAGCGCCACGGTGCGGGATGCGCTTGAGGCGGTAGGCTTTTTAACCGCGTTTACCGTTGTCGAAACGTTGGAGCGTTGAACAAAGATCGGGGAAGCGGTTTTCCGGTCGGGAGAATCGCCGGGATTCGACTAAGAACCACGATCTCTGAGCATGGTACACTTCGCCGAGGTATCCGCGGGCCGGTTGAGGTTACCAAATTATCGCCTTCAGTCCGGGGAATCTTACTTCCTCTTCTATTCCAGAGGTGAGATTCATCCCATTCTTGGTTCGACCAATGCTTAAACACAATGATCTTTCCGCCTTTGCCGGCGCCCGCCCGATCGATACACCAT
>WJJU01000385.1 GCA_014729595.1 Chitinivibrionales bacterium | reverse complement strand
TGGACAAGTTTGTGTAAAGAACTAGAATAAAAAAAAAGGCACAATTTAAACAATCCGGATACAAGCCCAATGAACGAAAAAGGATTATCTGAAATAGCCATAACCTTGGCCGTAATTCCAAAATAATTCGCTTGCTTGGATAGATGTCAAACAGATTATGGGGTGAAGGTTCTTCGAATTAAATCCATAACCTGGTATTTACAGGCATGTGCCGCACTCGGATTATGCTTACGCAGTATATTAATCGGTATATACTTCTGAAGTTCATAGAGCAAATAGAAAGCATTGCGCAAACGCGCCTGAGGACCCTCGGGGCGAGGTTGTCCGTAGCCCTCCCAGAATGGCGGCTCTGATATGCCGCAATAATCGAGCACGGCGAACTCGATCTCGGGATCTCCCCACAGTGCCCGATCCCAATCAATAATACCAGTCACCTTACTTGCTGAATCAACAAGAATATTCTGACTCCAAATATCCATGTGCAAAAGCGAAGCCGTTCTACAATGGGAAAAAAGCGAACTATGCTCTTCAACCAATTCACTTACCATCTTGGCCTCGCGGGCATTATACATCCCCGAACGACTTACATCTTCGACCAGGCGCCGCCACATGATACAAAATGCATCGGTCCAGGTATTTTGCGGTGTCATTGGCTTATGATCTCCACGATATCCAAACGTAGGAGCGGTGAGGGCATGAACCTGAGCCAGATGTTTTCCAATCTGCCGAAAAACACATCCGTTATTCACGCCGACGGCATCAGACAATGGAGCACCCGGCAGTCGCTCCATCAGAAGAAAATCCCGGTCGACTATATCGTGATCGGTATCGAAGGCCAGGATGCGCGGCAGTGGTACCGTTGTTTTTTCATGAAGCAGTGAATGAAGGGCGGGCTCTTGATGCATCATGTGGCGTTCATAGAATGTAGCGGCCGCCTCATCGAGTGGGGCGACACGAAGAACAAATTCTTCGTTCGAGCACGAGATAAAATACGATGCATTGTACAAACCGGTCGTTATGGGTTCGATACACACAGGTGTACATCCGGTGTAATGCTTTTCGAAACAAGCTCGTACCTCCGCATCACCGGGGTGCCGGGCATAGGTCATCGGTAAAACTCATGGATAAAGATTGGTTTCCGCCAACACCCCAAAATAGCATTTTGTGCAATAAGCTATGTCACTCCGCCGCGGCGCGGGCGTGCGCGGTTCCCGTATTCCCCTTACACGCAAGGTAGTCGTTATAATTCTCGACCACTCTCGGGTTCTGGATAGGAAACGGCAGGGATTCTACGACGGTCTTCGTGATTTCATGTGCGAATAGGATGCCCTTACCAGTCAATTTCCCCCTCGCGGCGTATCCCGTAAGTCCCAATAAGGCGCAAAAACCGCTAATACCGAGAGGGAACGATGGTGATACATGACTTTCCAGATCATAGATCATTCGGGCGAACCTTCGCCAATTATCGGCGGCTTTCGTCTTTTTTCCTATGAACCCGAGCGGCCGCCCATCCTTATCGGAATGCATATCACAATAAACGTCGAGTTCTGGATTGACGACTTTCCAATCACCGTATGTAGAAAATGCGGTCGGTCCGAATCCCGCATAGTCGGCGACCAACTCATCGCGTGAGGAATCATAGATATCATCGCCTTTACCGAAAGTCCAAACACCTTTTCGTTTGTATCCCGCTCGCACAAGAATCTCGCCCGCTTTCTCGATAAAAGAGAACTGTTCCGCATTACTCATGGACGATGAATCCGCCGCATTGCGTATTGTCATGTGCGGATAGAGTGTCACCTGTGACGGAGCCATTGTGGTTAAGCTCTCGATATCGGGCAAGAACGTGCTCCCGGCCTGTTCCCGAATACCAATCATCATGTCCACATTGGACCACAACCCCAGTTCGCCGCATTTTGTCAAAAGATTTTCCACATGTCGCGGAGGGACGGGTTTGCGGCCATTGGCAACCAGAGTTTTTTCTTGAAAGCTCTCGACACCCATGCTTATTTTAGTGAATCCCACGTTCGCCAAGCCGCAAAGATACTCTTGCGTCGCAATCGATGGGAGCAGTTCAATGCCGATACTCTTCGGATCAACATGGGAGCGGATTGTCTCAAGAATGCTCGCAAGCTCATCGATGGTCAAGAGATTCGGTGTTCCACCACCAAAATAGAGCCAAGAACATTGACCGGTCATTTCGGCGCGATTGATTTCGTTTGTCAGCGCTTTGAGATAGCGTTTCTTTTCTGCCTCTTGATAAATCTCTTTGTAAAACGGGCAGAACGCGCATTTGGATCGGCAAAAGGGAACATGAATGTAGATTCCAAAATCAGTACCAAATCTCTTTGGAGGAGTGTGAGCAAACCGATAAGTCGATTTTTGAAAGGATTCTCTCATCATTTCTTTGCTTTTTTCTATAATCATTTGAACTCCTAGGGATGGATGCAAAAGTGGTAGCACTAAAATACAATTCGTGGCATTTTGGCTTCCAAAGCGGCCGAGGGCTCGGGGTAGATTCGGACGATATCTGTTGATCAGGTGGCGAATCATGTCAAGAGCCTGATTTGCATTACTTAGCCATGAACGCCGGCCACCTTAATCGGTTAAATGTCGGTTCCGGGCTTACCTTACGGGTAGACCTTTCCGGGCTGTTGTCGTGGTGATTCCTTAAAAAGCATTGGTTATGCATGAATCGTTGGTTCCAAGCGTGTGAACCGCGCGAGCCGGTATGCGAGGAATGACCTATATATTCTCATTTAAGAATTACGCGCCGGCACCCCGTCCTCGGCGGTTCTGGGTTCGCGCAACCAGAACATCGCGAAACATCCGCGGAGTCAATCACGGTCATACCGGCGGGATAGTCCCATTCGCGTGAGATCATACTATTGAAAAATGCACGTATCTAATTTCTTTGCCTGGGGCGGATAGGCCGGCGGGCTGCCTTTTTTTTTCCAAATCTTGTATACCGTGGCGGTCAAGATCCGATCGTTCATCTGGAGGCGGACATGTACAGTGTAATGGAATAGGCCGGGCGCGAAAATGCCGCAGGGCGCCTACCCTATCCAACACCGGCTCACGGTTTTTCGAGTATCGGACCGACCTGTCGGGGCGCGATGAAAATCGACCGGGAGACCATTAAGGAGAGCGATGGGCAGGAGTGCAATGACGGCTAGCGGGCAAAATTTCCGATCGAACGGCGTTTGCCCCGGCAGCTTGTTGAACGGATTAGGGTCTACAACCGAGTAATATATCACGGCGTTACCCGATCCGTTTATGGCGCTCCGCATGAACCGGCGGTCGAGATCCGGAGCGAGTGGTATTGAAGAGTCACGCATTGCAGCGCTATTAATCCCAGTTCTCCACCAGTATGTCACAGCGCCCGGATTTAGTACACTACAAGCAACAGTATTATACTCCGGAATACCTCAAAAGTAATTGTCGTCCATCATAAAACGTTCTGGAAAATGTTCCGCTCCTGTAAAAGACATATCAAAAGCTTTCGTCCGACGCTGTTTTCTATTCTACGCGCGCCTCGGATATGCCATCTTTTCAATTTAAGCTCCCTTAAAATGTCGTAACATGTTGCCACATAAAGACTTAACTTGGTCCGACCCTGTTTTCTGTAAACCCACACACTTCTATGTCTGGAAATTCCTCCATGCGAGAATTGGCGTGGTTCATGACAAATTTGGTATATTATTATCGATAATAATTTATCGATAAAAAAAGATCGGAAGCTAAACATGGCAATGCATACTGTCGAGTCCATTCCGTTGCCGACGATTCGCCGATATCCGTCGTATGTCGCTATCGTGCACAAAGCACGGCAGGCCGGGGTGACGCATATAAGCAGTACTGCGATTGCATTAGAGCTTGGCCTCGAGCCAATTCAGGTTCGCAAGGATTTGGCGGCCTGCGGGGCGGTTGGTCGGCCTCGCCGCGGGTTTGCCCTAAAGGAGTTGCTAAAAGCGCTGAATAAGGCAATGGGGCTGGAAAATACCCGAGAAGCGTTTCTGGTGGGGGCGGGTAACCTGGGATCGGCCCTGGCGGGCTATAAAGGTTTTGAGCGATGGGGCTTGCGCATAGTCGGTCTGTTCGACTCCTCCTCGCGAGTTATAGGAAAGCGCATTTACGGCATCGAGGTGCTGTCGACCGAAAGGCTTCCCGAACTTGCCCACAGGATGGGCGTTCGTTTGGGCATCCTTACCGTCCCTTCCGAGAGAGCGCGGCAGGCGGCGGCTCTTTTGCTGGCGGGGGGAATAGAGGGGATATGGAACTTTACCGGCGTACGATTGCAGGTTGGACCGCATGTAGTTGTCGAACAGGTTGACTTGGCGGCAAGTCTCGTGGCGTTGTACAACAAGCTTAGTGAGCAGAAAGAACGGCGAGGTGAATAGAATGAATAAAAATGGAGAAATTATCATTTGTATGGGCAGTTCCTGCTATTCCCGCGGCAATAACAATACGTTGGCGATTATCCAAAACTATTTGGCGCAAAAAGGTTTGTCCGACACTGTGATGCTTAAGGGCGCTTTATGCCGAGGCGCGTGCAAAAACGGGCCGAATATTAGCGTGAACGGTAAGCAGTATAGCGAGGTCGCGCCCGATACGATACCGGACATCCTAAATCATCACTTCCAAAATCGAGAGTAGACATGCAATCATATCGTGCCCGAGGTAATTGACCATGAATAGCAGTATTTCGTTCCCGGTGCTTTATACGGAAACAACAGAATGTCAGGATTGTTATAAATGCCTTCGCTTATGCCCGGTGAATGCGATTCAGGTTCGAGACGGACACGCAACGATCGTAGGAGACCGGTGTATTGCCTGCGGCGGATGCGTTGGGGTTTGTCCCGCCGGTTCCAAGCGGATTCGCAACGATATCGGCAGAGCCCGCCTGCTGCTTCAACACCACGAGACGGCTATTGTTTCTTTGGCGCCAAGCTATCGCGCCGAATTCGGGCAGGTCGATTCTCGTGCGTTAATCGGGGCACTTAAGCGATTGGGATTCAGCGCCGTATCGGAAACCGCGATTGGCGCTCAGGAGGTATCGGCAGAGACCGTCAAATTTTTGGAGCATTGTGAGGGAGGACCTTGGTTTTCCTCCGCATGTCCGGTTGCGGTGGATTTGATCAAGAAATATTATCCCGAATGGAGTGAACGAGTAGCCCCGCTTGTCAGTCCAATGATCGCTCATGCACGACTGCTTCGTCGCTGGATGGGCGAACGAGTCGCGGTGGTGTTTGTCGGACCATGCATTGCAAAAAAACGGGAAGCCGAGCAGTATCCCGGCGAAGCGGACTTGAGCCTGACATTCCAGGAGTTACGCCTTTGGTTTGAGCAGGAGCGCATCGATTTGGCGTACGCTCCTCGTTCATCGGCCGGGTTTGTCCCCCGGCCCGCCGCTCAGGGAGGGCTTTACCCGATTGACGGAGGTATGATCAGGAGTATGCGGGCGCACGCCGGGCTTCTTGAAACTGATTTCATGTCATTTTCGGGATTTAGAGCCATGAGAAGGGTTATGGAAGATCTTGGTCGGCTCGATGCCTCTTCGCCGGTCTTTCTGGAATTTTTGGCCTGCGAGGGGGGCTGTGTGAACGGGCCTTGTACGGCCGGCCCGGGCGGAACCGTTCTCAAGCGCTCGGCAATCATTCGTGCCGGTTTGCGAAACGTAGACGATGCGATGCGGACGGAGTCAGTCGATTTGTCGGGTGTGAGAAGGGTGGAAGCGGTCATGGCGCCGTCGTACGATGAATCGGCGGTTCGTCGGGCGTTGACCAAGGTGGGCAAATACAAGTTGAAGGATGAGCTGAATTGCGGAAGCTGCGGCTATGAAACATGTCGCGCTTTCGCCGCGGCACTTCTTGATGGAAAGGCTGAACCGGCAATGTGCGCCGGTTATATGCGCGAGCTTGCCAGCAAAAAAGCCAACGCCCTCCTTCGCACTATGCCGAGCGGGGTGGTGATTGTGGACGCCGACATGCGGGTCGTTGAAAGCAATCGGCGGTTTGCGGAAATTACCGGCGAAGAGGTCTTGATGGTTTACCAAGCATCCCCCGGGTTGAAGAATGCCGGTCTGGAGCGGCTGGTACCGTTCGCGGATTTTTTCAAAACGGTGCTGGAAGACAGCGAGGCGATGATCGATAAAGATATACGGCTCAAAGATAAAATTCTGCACTTAACCGTCTTCACGATCGAGCCGCACCACCTGATCGGTGGTATTATTCAGGATATTACAACCCCGGCGATACAAAAAGAGCGAATAGTACAAAAAGCGAAAGATGTAATCGACAAAAATCTGGCGACGGTGCAAAAGATTGCCTATTTGCTTGGAGAGAATGCGGCCGAATCGGAGATTATTCTCAATTCGATTATCGAATCTTTTCCGACGCAGACGATTGACGATAAGGATTCGGAATGAGCAAAATGACTCCTTTTGTCGAAATTGGGTTTCATCAACTCGCCAAAAGCGGTGAACATGCCGCGGGGGATGTCTTCTTGTCGCATAAGACCGCCGCCGGCCGCGTTGTATGCGTGCTTGCGGACGGGCTGGGCAGCGGCATTAAGGCGCATGTCCTGGGCGGCTTGACCGCAACCATGGCAATGCGGTTTGTCGCAGCCGATATCGATATGGAAAAAGCCGCCGGGATAATTATGTCGACACTGCCGGTCTGCAGTGAGCGGCAAATCGGTTACTCGACTTTTACCATCGTCGATATTACCCCATCCGGCGCAGTTTCGATTGTCGAGTACGACAATCCCCGCGCTCTGATTATTGCGCCGGAAGGACCGAAGGAACCTTGCAAACACGAGTTGACCGTTCAGACCGCCTGCCTCGGTGCGCGGACGCTGCGGGTAAGCCGCTTTCAGGCGTCGGTAGGTGACCGTGCAGTGTTCTTTACCGACGGCGTTTCACAATCAGGTATGGGAAGTGATTTGTATCCGCTGGGATGGGGTGAGAACAGAGCGCGCAAGTGTTGCGCCGCGCAGGTGCGGAATAATTCCGAAATATCGGCTCGTAAATTGGCGCGGTCCCTTGTCGCCTCGGCCAACAGTATTGATTCCTCACGACGTCATGATGATATCAGTTGTGCGGTTGTGTACATTCGCCGCCCCCGAAAGCTACTGGTGCTTACGGGACCGCCGTTTGATTCGAGTAAGGACTCGGCTCTGGCCGACATACTACGGGAATTCGACGGGGTAAAAGTTATTTGCGGCGGTACGACCGCGCAGATTATGAGCCGCGAACTGCGGACGCCGGTGACGGTTGATCTTAGCCGTATCGATCCGAAAATTCCTCCGATGTCACAAATGGAAGGTGTCGATCTTGTTACCGAGGGCGCATTGACACTGAGCCGCGCCGCGGAATTGCTGGACCGGCGATGCGAACCGGAAAGTCTCGCCCCCAATGCTGCAATGCGACTGCTCGAGGCGTTTATCAACTCCGACAGCATTCATTTTATTGTAGGTACGCGTATCAACGAAGCGCATCAGGATCCTAATTTGCCGGCCGAACTCGATATCCGGCGCAATCTGGTACGGCGTATCGCGGGATTATTAAAGGAAAATTATCTAAAGGAAACACGCATAGAACTTATCTAAAGGAAAGGATGCGATATGAGCGAAATCTCGGTGGTAATTTGTACCGGCACCGCCTGTTACGTCATGGGCGCGGGAGCATTGCTTTCCTGCTCCGAGGAACTGACGCCGGAGCTTGCAAGCCTTGTTACCGTCAGCGGAAGCAGTTGTATGAACCTATGCAAGGATAAGACAAAAGGTAATCCGCCTTTTGCGGTAATCAATGGAACTTGTATCAGCGACGCTACCGTAAGCAAAATGATCGCGGAGATACGCCGCCAAGCTCGGATGAGGCAAAACGATGAACTGCAATAACAATGCAAACAGAATGCGCAAAAGGGTTTTGATCGAAATCGCCCGTCTTGCCTTGAAGCGCAAACTGGTCGAAGAAATCGATCGTTTGCCGCTAGCTCTGCACCCTCGCGGCAAACAGGGCGTCCGCTGCTGCGTTTACAAAGATAGGGCGGTGGCGCGGTATCGAATAATGGCGACACTTGGGCACCGGGTAGAGGGGGAGTTAAATGAACTCAAGCCGTTAAGCGCGTATGCAACGGAAGCGCTCGAACGCACCAAGATCGAGGGCCCGCCGCTGACGCTTATCGACGATGCTTGCTCCGCCTGCATGAAAGGCCGTCATTTCGTAACTAACGTCTGCCGCGGATGCGTCGCGCGCCCCTGCTCGGTCAACTGCCCCAAAAACGCTATTCAAATAGTTAACGGACAGGCCTGTATCGATGAGGAACGGTGTGTTAATTGCGGCCTATGCAAGAAAGTGTGTCCGTACCACGCCATAGCGTATGTGCCGGTTCCATGCGAAGAGGTTTGCCCGGTCAAGGCGATTTCGAAAAACGAGCAGGGAACTGAAACCGTCGATTATGGAAAATGCATTAGCTGTGGAAAATGCCTGGCATCCTGCCCATTCGGTGCGATGATGGAGCGTTCCCAGATTGTCGATGTAATAGCACTTTTGATAAATGAACAATCCCGGCCGTTGGTCGCGATGACGGCGCCGGCGGTCGGCGCTCAGTTTCCCAACTCGTATGCACAGGTTAAAGCGGCTGTGAAGACACTGGGCTTTGCAGCCGTGGCGGACGTTGCCGAAGGGGCGGCGCAAACCGCCGAACGTGAGGCACTTGAATGGGAACAACGCGTAGTGGGCGAAGGCCGGCGGTTGATGACAACGAGCTGCTGTCCCGCATACGTTTTGATGACGCACAAGCACTTACCGGAACTTGCGCCGTTTGTATCGCATACACCTTCGCCCATGCACATGACCGCCGAAACAATCAAAAAACGTATGCCCGAAGCGATAACCGTGTTTATCGGTCCGTGTACGGCAAAGCGCAGTGAAGCCTATGAGGACCCCGCGGTCGATTATGTTTTGACCACCGAAGAGCTTGGTGCGATGTTTGTGGCGGCCGATATAGAAATCGAACACTGCGCCCTTGAAGCGGACTCTATAAGCCGTGAACAAACCGCTGCGCGCTTTGCCTTTAGCGGTGGAGTCAGTGCTTGTGTCAAAGAACGGCTCCAAACGCCGGACATGCTCAAAGCGGAATTAATCGACGGGCTGGATCGGAAGTCGACCGCTTTGCTCAAGGCATACGCAAAAGGTAAAGGCGGGGCGAATTTTATCGAGATTATGAGCTGCGCGGGAGGGTGTGTAGGCGGGCCGGTGACACTAGAAACCGTGGCTAAGGCCCGAAAACGCATCGAGAAGTTAATTGATCAAAGCGGCGATGGGGCTTTACAATGACCAAGGATCAAATCCATTGGATATCCTATTCTCATAGTGCACGGTAACGCTCAAAACATCGGTTAGTCGCCGGGGTTCATCTATTCCCGCAAGACGAGGCGACGAAGAAAGTGCGGCGACTGATTCGAGGAGCCTTAACGCAGCGGGAAACAAGACTGTCCGATGACTACGCGTAGGTTTGATCGTTATGGAGCACTGGTGCTCCGTCTTACTATCGGGGATTATTTATCGGCCGATAATTGGCCGTGACCGCGTTCGGTCATACCCGAAGCTGAATAGACGCGCGACATCCTCTCCGCCGACGAAAAGTGAACGCAGGAGGAAATCGCCGAAATCGACCCGCGGAGCGCAAAGGCCGCATCCGTAGCCTATGTCAATATGACGCCTCGTTTTGAATCGTGACGCATGCCGGGTCTTGATTTTCGACGAGGGTTCGTTCAACGGCCGTTAATCGGAAACGGTACAAAACACCCCGGTGTAATGAGACGCGTAGGGATCGGGAGAAAAATGCTTCCGCAATCCGGGCAACCGGTATGAACTCCAAAGCCGGTAGTGCCGAATCCAAGTAGGCCCGCATTCTCTTTTGCAAAAAGGAAAGTGGGCAAAGCCTTTCAATTATAATGAAATCGATGCTTTAATGGATACATCGAATCCCGGATTCTTTGCAATACCCTTGTAGTTACTCAAGTGGCTTGTATACTCGGTATTGAGCAGGTTTTTCCCTTCAATGGATATCGTCGAGACGTTTGAAAACAGAATTAATTCCACCTGCGCTCCGGCATTGAAAAGGACGTAGCTCTCCGGAGGGAACAGTACGTTGTTGTCGTGGGAATCCTTTCGCAGTACGTTTTCAAATTCGGCTAGACGGTTTTGGGCGAGATATCCCTCGGCCCCAAAGCTCAAGCTCGCGTTTTCAATCCATTTGGAGGACACGAATCGCCGTCCGAATGATATGCCGCCGATTAGCCTGGGCGGTTGAACCCCCGGCAACCATCGCTCGACTTCTCCGTCTTCATCGGAGTCGAATACGTCGTCGAGAATTTCCCCAACGGTAATATCAAAACCCAGCTCAAGCGAAAGCCCGGAAAGTGGCGCGACGCTTCCGAAAAGCTCCATCCCGTACACGTGCGCATTGGTCCGGACATATTCCTTTACGGGTAACGCGGATATCCTACTGAACCGGATAAATTCGCCGGTAGGTTTAGCGTAGATATAATCAACAAGCCGATTGTAGAAAAGCGCGCATTCCGTGTTGATGTGTTTGTGCGATGAGCGGAAAATGAGATCTGAGTTGTATGCGGTCTCCCGAAAGGATGCTATGTCGTCAATTATTATTGATCCCTCTCGGGGATCGGTGACGGCAAGGCCGACAAGATACTCGTAGCTGCCGTGATGAGCCCCGAGTATCGCAAGTTCATTCGGTTCCGGTAGCCGAAATCCGGTCCCGAAATTTCCGGCGACCGAAAAGGGCAGCGGGCGTGGTTTCCACGAAAAGCCAACGCTGAAACTTGGCACTGCCATACGGTCGGCGCCCTCAACAAACAGTGAAGGTATGCTGTCTACTGTTGTTCCCCGCAGTGTTGTCGGAATATATGGCCTAAAACCTTCGGTCATCCGAGTCTGAAATATCTCATAATCCCGAATATCGCCGCGCAGGCCGATAGAACCCGTAAAAGTTTCGGTTAATCGTAATTCCTGAAGTAAAAACAGACCCGCATAAGTTGTGTTATGATCGGGAATTAGAACTTCGACGCCGCCGGTTCGATCATGCTTTCTTGAGATATTGACACCAACGGTTCCGGGAAATTTAGGGTTGAACGCGTGCCTCCACCGCCCGTTTGACGTAGCGAAGTAATTTTTTAAGTCAACTTGTACGCCGATACTTCCGGGTATGCCCCGGCGATGGTCGTGCTGTCCCGCAATATCAAAAGTAAATGTATGATTTCCCGCAAAGAGTTTTGTGTTGATCTGAAGTTTCTGATGAAGCGTTGGTGAAAGTATCGGCTCGCCGACATGATACCATGGGCCCCCGGCGGGACCGCCGCTGTTGTGCCAGTGACCTTCACCAATAAGTTTCTGTTCTTCCCAATAGTGCGTACCGCGGAGCGTGATTTCATATTTCTCTTTACTGATGCCGGTGATCACCCGGAAATTGTATTGCTTGAATCCCGCGAATTCGGTCGGTACACTATCGCTCACTTCACCCGCCGCTTGTTTAGCCAGGAAATGGTTCTCACCGGGAACCGCGAAATGAGGAGCGTTGCGCCCGGAGGCGTCGATACGCCACGCACCCCACGGCCATGCACCATGTAGGCCGACATGACCCGCATGCTGCTCCGAATTTGAAAAAAATTGGTACGCCACATCCGCACCCACCGGCCGCGCGCCGTCCCGGCTGGTCCTGATCGGTGGTGATTTCACAAGGACCACGCCGCCAAGGGCACCCGAGCCGTAGAGAAGACTCCCCGGCCCGCGAAGCACCTCTATCCGGGAGGCGTCCGCGATATCAACTTCGGGAGTATGGTGGTTCGACCATTGCTGCGCCTCATGCCGAGAGCCGTCACGCACTAGAACGATACGCTGATTTGTCATACCGCGGATGACTGGCTTGGTGACATTCGGCCCTTGCTCGGCAAGTTGAACGCCGGGCATGTCTTTCAACGCGTCCCCAAGCGATTGCGCGTGCGTGTTCTTCAATTCCTCTTCACCTTTAACCGATACGGTACGCGAGATCTCTTCCAGTCGAGAAGGCGCCGAGGTTGCGACAACGGTCATCTTTTCAAGCACTCGTATCGCCGATTCCATACGAACCATCAATGATGTATCGGATCCAACGCATCGTACCGAGATGCTTTCCGAAATGAAATCCTTTGCCGAAAACGTGAGTCCAACCTGTCCCGTGTCCGCGCACTCAAGCGTAAAAAGACCGGAAGCGTCCGTGTACGTCGCAATAGCTGCATCCTCCACCGTTACCTTGACCGAGTCCAGAGGAGTGTTGTATGAATCCGTTACGACACCGCGGATAGCCCCCGCTAATGCAACGGCGGCGCACATTAACACATTGAAGGTAATTTGTACATGCAAAAATCTCATGGCATAATTCCTCATTGGTCAAAAGGTATGGTCGTTTGAATCATACAACGCGCTATTGTTCCTGAACGATGTTACCATTATCCAATTTATACCCGGCCCCAAGGCGATACTGTCAACGATCGCATCTTTTTCGTACGAAATTTGGTACCCCTTATCGCGGGCAAGCGCCCAGACCCGCTTACCGTCCCAGTTGCACGCGACGGAGCAGGCGGTGTTTGGAGCTACGGCGCGCTCGATAGTTCCGTCGTCAAGGGACAGCCTGTATAGGACTCGAAGAGCCATGTCGGACACCACCGCAACGGTACCGTCACCGGAAAGCGCGACCGTCCCGTCGGAAAGATTTGGAGCCAATGAAGCGCCGGGGATCGGGTAGTCGTTTACGGTATGGTTGCTCATGTCAATAACCGTCATGTAGTCGACGGTTCCCGCGCCTGAATCGCTCAGCCCGAGCGCATAGTCACTTCCCGGAGCGCAAAGCATTCGGGCTATGAATGCGTTGCGGTTGTAGGCGATGGCTTTCACGACTCTCCCTGACTGCATGTCAACAACGTCGATCCCGTTGCGCCCCGCAAGAAACGATGTTTTTGTCGGAGCGTGGTACACCCCGTCCGTGACAAGGGTATCGGTTGAAATGGTGGAAATGATGGGGCCGTTTTCCAAACCGATAATATGAGCGGTTCTTGATTGATCGTTCCCGAAAAGAATGCGGTCTTCGGCGGCCACGACGTAAGTAACGCGGTTTCGCGGACGGTGATAAACCGTTTCCGTGGTGAGATAGTCGATTACCGTTACGACGCTCGAATCAGGAGGCCACGACCGACCGGCTCCGCAAACGACGATCCTCTTACCATCGGGGGTAACGCTCATGTCGGTAACCGAAAATCCGTTATCGAACGACATTTCCACGTGCAGCTCGGGATGAACAATATGGCCGTGGTTGCCGTGGTCAAGGATGCCGTTGGTTAATGCCGTGACCGTGTTACTCCGCCGGAACCAGAGGGTGGGATAGAGCCCGCCGCCGACAAGGCCCCCTCGATACATCCCGTTGCCGGGGTTCAGGTCAAGGTGAAACGACTCCCAGCATTGCTTGTCGATAGTGTGATATACACGAAGTGAATCGGTCCGAGCGTCGTACGCCCACAGCCAGGCGCGTAGCGCCTCGGGATTGGCGCCGGTACTCTTGGAGGGGGGCAGTGGATTGCGATCTTCGAGGGGATCTACCGCGCACCCTCCAAGTACAACCGCGGCTATAATCATCATTGTTGGCTTGTCCATAGATAAATTACTCCCATTCCGTGCCTTCTACAATAGACCGTTTCATTGGAATAACAAATGTATTTCAAGCATTTCCTTCGCCGGTCACGGAAAAAGCTTGACAAATAAAGCTGCGGTTCAAAACCGTCTCATTCGCGCCGTGCGCATCGCCTTCGCCTCACTCCCAGCTCCCATACGCGCTATTGTAGTCTTCCGGTTAGGCAAATAGTCGTTCCCGATACGCGTTCGGGAATCACCACCTCTGCCCCGGCCCATCCCTGTTTCATGGGTAGTGGTGGCGATTTTTTTCCGTTTTTTTAGACGGTTATTCGACTCAAATTAAATTCATGCCCCCTTCTCTCCCGCAAAGCGGGAAGGAGAAGGGGGCTGGATACTCAATGAACTACATCCAGCGATACGGAAGTCACATAAATCCAGTCGGTTGCCGAATTGACCGAAAAAGAATGCTCGACTGCGTTTTCTTCCGCATGTATCATTGAGACGGTGTTTCCGTTGAGCGCCCAGACGAATGTCCCGTCGGCGTTGGTTGCCACGGCGCAGCCGCCGGCAGGAGCAAGCAGCGTTGTGATCGTTTTTGTCGCAAGCGTTATGTGGTAGATTTTCGATGCGGTATTATCGGAAATAACCGCGACACCGCCGTCGGAAGAAAGCGCGAATTGGCCGGTCATGACATTCCAGGTCAATGAGGCTCCGGAAATGGTTAGGTATTCGAGGGATTCGTTTTGCATATCCAGAAGAAGCAGCTTGTCGCTAGTACCGGACTCCGTCTTGTGCAACCCGACCGCATGGGAACCGCCGTGGCCGTGGTACAGGAAATTGGTGCGGCCGGGTTCGGTATACGCAAGGGAACCTTCTACGCTCTTGGTTGCGGCATCGATAATATACAGGCCGTCGGCGCAAGCGACAAAAGCCTTCTTGCCGGCCTCGTAGTAAGCATCGCCGTGCGCTCCCGAACCGATTGTCACCGAATCGAGTACCGAATCTTTCGCGATATCGATAACCTTTGCCCAGGTGTCGCCCGAGCCGGTTGCGGCATGGGTAATCAGATTTTCTCCGGTAAGAAGGGCTGATGAATGGCCGGAACCGTGAGTGACGGTAGCGACCACCTTTTTTGCGGCCACATCGATAATGGAAACGCTCTGGTCTCCGTCATTGGCGAAGGAGATTGTGTCGCCGGACGGGGACGAGCCCATGTGTACCGGATTGACGCCGGTGGAAATGGTTGCATAGGGTAGCGGTGTTTCTTTGTGCGCATGGTCACCGTGGGAAAGGTCGAATCCTGTTGTAAATCCGTAAGCGGTTGAACTTTTGGCCATCCAGAGCGTTGGAGTCATGGCCGGCCCCGCGGTAAAGCAGTGCATCATGGGGAAGGCCGATGCCGTGTAGGTTGTCTCCGCGACGCCATCATGCGTATCGTGAATGGTAACCGTGCCGTTGTCGTCGTCAAACGCCCAGAGCCACGCTTCAACATCGTGTTCATGATGAGAATCGTCGGGATTCGTGCCGTTGTCGGAACATCCCCCAAACAGAAATAGAAGTCCCGCGAAAAGCGGAAGCGAGATTGATACTTTGGTTGCACGAGCTTTCATGTTATTATTTCCTTTCCTAAATTATTACAACACTGTTGATGAAATGCTTTGTATGCGCGATATTACGGAGTCGATATGTCGGCATACTACACGGATGACCGTGTGCGTCGCACGTACAATTGACAATAATGATACTGCCCGACAAACCGGTTCTCCCGCCTCTTCGGAGTCAGGAGCATGTAACCCGGTTCTTGTTTGCCCTCAATCGCCGGATGCCGAATCAAGAACGGCATGAGAGCCAAGTGGCCATTGTATAGTGTCGGGAAATCTTGCGACTATGATTATGTCGCAAGTCTCATCACAGCCCCTCGCTATATGCATGGCGGCAAGCGCGCGGCACCCTTTCATGTATCGGACTCGCGAAGAAACTCAGGCGGGAGGAGCGCGGGGTTGCTGAAGCTGTAGGGAAGTGCGGTAGTGAGGGTTCCTGTTCGGGATTTCATACTTTTGCCGAAGAAGTAGTCCCGTTATTGGAGGCGCACTGCACGATACTGCCCTCCTTTTTGTCATTGCCTGCCACATGCAGGCCATGCACGAGTCATACGCGCGTTCGGCCCGGGCGCCGGAATGCAGTTCAGCCGCCGGCCTGCGATGATTATGCCCGTGGCAAGTAGTGCCGCATGTTTCGGCATTGCCGCGGCACGTGTTGCGTGCTACGGGGCCGTGGTTGTGGGATGCCGGGAAATGGGAGGTGAGGCAAAGAACGCCATAGAGCGAGACAAGGGCGGCGCTGAATAGCTTCAATGTGGCCCCGCGTATGTAACACGCGCGAATATCTACCATGGGTGGGGCCATGTCCGCTCCGGTTTCAGGACTGGGCGCGAGACCGCATCATCCATTTGGGTGAACTGCTCTAACGACACCCTTTGCATACTCCTTCCAATTGCATTATATGCTTGGTAACGGAGGCCTCCAGGTCCCGCGAGACGTGCGACTCGTATTGATGCGCGAGACACATATCGATCTCGAACACCCGTCGGCAAATCGTACAGATAAAATGATGATGATGTTCATGGTCCGGGTGTCGGCAGAGGAAAAACATGGCTTGCTCGTCATCTCTGTGCATGCGGTGCATCAACCGGCACTGCATTAGTCGGTCGATAGCCCGATAGATGGTCGGGAAACCGATGTTGCAATTCAGCGTTTCGCTTAGTTCATCTTTCATTTGCCGGGGCGAGTATATCCGCCCACTGACGTGAAGGCGCTGCAATAACGTAGTCACGATAAGAGTCACTCGCCCGCCGTAGTTGCGGAGAATATTCAAATACTCATTGGGGATTTCGGCCGTCTTCGCACCCATACGCTTGCCTTACATTTAGTTATTATTCCGCAACAAATATAGCACAGCCATGTTGCTAATGCAAATTCATTGCAAGAAAGCCTTTGGACCGTTCAACCGATTCGCTTGGTCGCTCCGCCCGGATGAAAAAAAATCAAGGCGCCGCACCGGTCTTTTTAAATGAATTTGACTCGTAAATGCCGGTTCTTATATTTCGATATGTGGCGAATTGGCGAAATATTGGGTTCGGCAGGTTTGCCGAACTGCTTGGAGGCGGTGATCGGTATCGGGAATGCCCGCTCTGATAGGGCCGGGATTCATGCAATGCCGGCGACGCGAAACGAAACGATGTGTATCTGTTTGCCGGTAGAAACACTGAGGCGGGTAGCGTCAACCGTTCCGAGACATGCGAGCCTTCTTAAGCAAGCCGAACAGGCCGAGGGTGGAAAGAATAGTGGATGGGGCTACGAGCAAGAAGATCCGGAGGGTCGGAATGGAAACTTCATGCATATACCTTAGGAAAAGGGAGGGGAACCAAATGACTAGAATTCTCTTTTTATGTACCGGCAATTCATGTAGAAGCCAGATGGCCGAAGGCTGGGCGCGTGCTTTGAAAAGCGATGTAATCGAGGCCTACTCCGCCGGAATCGAGACGCATGGTCTGAATGCCGAGGCGGTAAAAGTGATGGCCGAAGCGGGCGTGGACATTTCGCGGCATCGCTCAAAGCATATCGACGAAGTTAAGCATATAGCGTTCGATTGGGTGATTACCGTTTGTGACGCCGCGATTGAAACCTGCCCCGTTTTTCCGGGAAAGGTGAAACGCTATCATACCGGCTTTGAAGATCCACCGAAGGCGGCGAAGGGCGCCAAGACCGAAGAAGAGGCGCTTGGTCATTACCGTCGGGTACGCGATCAGATTAAGGCATTCGTGGAGATGTTGCCGGATGCTCTCGAAAGTTGACTGTCCTTGGATGGGGGTGGAACAATGGCTTTGGACAAAGAACACGGAAAAGGTGAACTGCCGGGGCTGGAACGGCGGGTGGTCGAGGAAGAACGCGGCCTGAGCTTTTTCGATAAGTATCTGTCATTGTGGGTCGCGCTATGCATCGTACTTGGGACGGCAATAGGCTATTTTTTTCCGCGGGTAGCTTCGACACTCGGTGAGATTGAAGTTGCCAATGTATCGCTTCCGGTAGCGGTAGTCTTGCTCATCATGATGTTTCCGATTATGCTGAAGATAAGGCTGCGGGAAGTTGTCAATATTCGAAGAAACAGCAAGCCGCTCTTGTTGACTCTTGTGATCAACTGGGCAATCAAACCATTTACGATGGCGATTTTTGCGTGGCTTTTCATGCGGTTTGCTTACGCGGATTTGATTCCACGGGCTTTGCAGGCGGAATACATCGCGGGAATGATTTTATTAGGCCTGGCTCCCTGCACCGCCATGGTACTTGTCTGGACCTATCTTGCGAAGGCCAATATCCATTATGCACTGGTACAGGTGTCGGTCAATGATCTTGTAATACTGTTTCTTTTTGCCCCGTTGGGGAAGTTCCTTCTGGGGGTGACTACCGATTTCCCCGTACCACAGGCGACCATCTTCTTTTCGGTCCTGTTCTATGTAGCTATTCCACTTGTAGCGGCGGGAATTACCCGCTATGTCCTGGTGAGAAAGAATGGCTCGGGATGGGTTGAACGGCATTGTATCGCGAAGCTGGGTTGGATAACGCCGCTTGGCCTATTGATAACGCTGGTGCTGATTTTTATTTTTCAGGGCGATAAGATCATAAGCCATCCGCTGCATATCGTGTTGATAGCAATTCCGCTTATTCTGCAAACGTACTTCATATTCTTTATAGGTTACGCCGGGGCTCGAGTACTGAAAATTCCATTCAAAGAAGCCGCCCCTTCAACATTCATCGGTGCAAGCAACTTTTTTGAGCTATCGGTTGCGGTGGCGTTGATACTGTTTGGGATAAACTCCGGCGCCACACTGGCAACGGTAGTGGGCGTGCTCATCGAGGTCCCGGTGATGCTGTCGCTGGTGCGGATCATGAAAGCAAGCAGGGAAAAACTCGGCACCTATCGGCAAGTAGATTGAAGGCATTTTGCCCCACAACAAGTGGGTCTTCGTTTCGCGGGCGGACTCGGGTCGTGGCCTGCCCGCAAAGGAAAGCAAAGGCTCATATCCTTACGGCTGTAAACGGCACTTTCATTGAAGCCCGAAGTTGTGCAGCGCCGTCAAATACAGGCCGATCACTATAAGTACAATTGCCGTAGACCGCCGAACCCACAGCTCGATAATGGTCAGTTTCTTGAATGTGGTTCCGATCAGGTGCGCCGCGAAGGCAAGCAGCAGGGCAAAGGCTATAACCGGTAGCGCGGTGCCGAAGCCGTACAGTGATGACATAAAGGGTGCATTGCCCTTAACCGCCAAGGGGATGAGTGCTCCGAAAAAAAGCCCCGCCGAAACGGGGCAGAACGCCAGGGCAAACATAATCCCCAGAAACCCGGCTCCCGCGACTCCCATCCGATCGACCCTTGCCCGCAGCTTTTCGTTCATACCTCCTCCGCCTAAGCTGAAACTGAAAAGTCCCAGAAGCAGAATTCCAACCAGAACCAGCAGAGGCCCGATAACTAGGTTCATGTACCTTTGCAGAAACATCGATACGCCGGGTATCATCCGCAGACTGCGCGTGACAAATATGGCTACACCCACATAGGCAAGTGCGCGACCTAGTGTATATAACAACCCCGCTAAAAGTACCAGCCGCGGCTTCTCGACCTTACGTCCAACATACGAAATGGCTGCGATATTGGTGGCCAGTGGGCAGGGGCTAATGGACGTAAGGATACCGAGCCAGACCGCCGCGCCGATATCGATGAAAATTGAATTCATGGAGGCTCTCAGAGAAATGCTTGAACTTCGTTCCGAATATATGCGATAAACTTGTCTCGGTTGCGGAGAAGCTTCCAGACCTGCTCCAGGTTCTTCCAATGTGTTTCTTTGCCGTTTTGCAGATCGGAAAGAACGACCGACTTCGTGTAGAGCTTGTAATCCCGGGCAAAGTGCTTGTTCCCGTCCGTATCAATGTTAATGGATCTGAATTCTATCCGTCCGCTCTCCAGATGGTCGGCAAAGCCGATCTCAACCGCGGTTTTGGTCAGGCTCTCGATCAAATTACAGGACGGGCATCGGTAGGTGGTGTGAAAATAGTACACAATCAGTCTTTGCTCCCGCTCCTTGGTGTCTTGTGCTCGCGGTGATGATGCCGTTGCCGCTCGTTGCGCTTCTTCGTGGTGTTTTCCGGCCGTTGTTGTCGATTCACCGCTTAGGCGGAAAACCAGCATCCCGCTGAGTGCGGTAAACATAATACACTTACCTATGCGATTCTTATGACCCGTTTTGACTACTTTCATTGGAGCATCCTTTTGGAGGGAGTCAGGAGATCATGTTCCGTATTTCGGCCGAACGCGGAACGCGACCAACAACCTTCACATCGCCGTCGATAACCAGCGCCGGCGTCATCATGACCCCGATCCGCATGATCTCGTTAATGTCCTCAACTTTGGTTACTTCCGCTTCAACCGCGGCTTCCTTTACCGCCTCCCGCGTTGTCTCGAATAGTTTTTTGCATTTAGGGCAACCGGTGCCCAATACCTGAATCTTTTTCATGAAGAGCCTTTGCTTGTGGGAATGCTTTTAAAACAATTGACCATAAAGCAGTCCCGAAATAGTTGTCGTCGTAACAACCAATATGATGAAAGATATTGCCTTCTTCAATCCCATGACCCCATGGAGTACCAGGATACTCGGCAATGAAAGCGCGGGGTCGACGGGCGGCGGCGTAAGTGCCGAACCCTTGCCCATACCACTATCGATCAGCCCCTGTAGAACTAGGTACTTCGGTACCGAAGTCTTGTTTCCAAAGAGGCTGATGCCCTCGGCAATGAAAAATGCCGGTATCAAACACAGTAGCGCGTGCTCACGCGCGTACCATTTCACCAGAGGCGGCGTCTCGAAAAGCGCATTATTAAAGCGTGGGATGCCCACCGGCAAGAAAAACGGCGCCGGAAATGCAGCGGCGATCACGAGCAGTGGCTTGCATTCAGTTTTCCAGTTCATACCGGTCATTGTTTCAATTTGGGTAAGGGACTAAGCCGTTGCCAAAGCTAAACAAACATCATTTGAGATTCGGCCCGTTCTTTGAGCACTTCGTTGGCGCACAAAAAAAAATTGAGCACCGACGTCATTTTCAACGAATAGTAAATGCTGGTACCGCGTTTCTCTGAATCGATGATTCCAGCGTTTTTCATGATCGACAGGTGCTTGGATATGGTCGAGGTATCCGCGCCGACCACCTCGGTAAGTTCGTAGACACATCGTTCACGTTTACTTAGCTCATGGGCGATACATACGCGTGTCGGGTGGGCAAGCGCTTTCATGATCTGGGCCTGCGCTTTGTACCGGGCTTGTAATTTCTTTTCCAAATCCGGCCTCCGTTAGTCGATTTTATTGAAAACTGAGCGCTTGAGTGACATGTCTTTGTTATTTGGTAATATAACCAAACTGCAAAGGACTGTCAAGGCGGCACAATACGGGTATTCTAAATGGTGGTGGTGAGGGGATGCTCGGCGTAGGAGCGTAACGGTTCGATTTTGCGGGTAGCCCCGATGACGGTGGGTCGGAATTGGGCCATCCATTTCGTGTCCTCTTTAGCGGGCATCACAATAGTCGCTTTACCAACCTTTTGCC
>WJJU01000384.1 GCA_014729595.1 Chitinivibrionales bacterium | reverse complement strand
GCTGCACTATACTCGCATTTGTTTGACCCGCCACCGTATGAATATCTTTGGCGACCCCGCGGATCATTCCCGCCGCAGCGGTAAGATTCGAAATCGGATCCGCCAAAATCATACTTCCCGTGCCCTGATTATCGGTATAGGGATCGAAGTACAGTGGTTGCGCGGTCTTGAACTCCACACGGGCGATTTCGTTAAGATGAAGCGTATCGGTTTTTTCTCGGTGAAGGGTGTTTACGTCTATGCGGTAATGAATTTTGCTTATGAATGCCTTCACCCAGCGCGTGGTATGCTTGAGATAGTATGTCTTTTTGCGTGACAGCGGTTCCTCATCCATCCAGCAAAGAATCGCATCGAATCGGTTCCCGACCATAGGAAGATTGTTCTTACGAACGATCATATCACCGCGACTGATATCGATTTCATCTTCGAGCGAAAGCACCACCGACCGCCCCTCGGCCGCTTCTTCCAGGTTACCGTCGAACGTCGTGATTTCTTTGATTTTAGATATTTTACCCGACGGCAATACCGCGATTTCTTCTCCGGGCCTTATCGTTCCCGAACAGATTCGCCCCGCGTAGCCGCGAAAATCAAGATGAGGCCGAACGACATATTGTACGGGATACCTGAAGTCAACCAAATTCCGGTCGGCCGAGACATGAACATTTTCGAGATGCTCCAAGAGCGTGTACCCATTGTACCACGGCGTGCGATCGCTATGCGTGGTAACGTTATCTCCCTTGAGCGCCGACACCGGTATGTAAGTAATGTCGTGAATATCGAGCTTCTCGGAAAATGCCTGATACTCCGCGACAATACGATTGTACGCATCCTGATCATAGTCCACAAGATCCAATTTATTGACGCATACGACCAAATGTGGTATCTGAAGAAGCGATACCAAAAAGCCGTGTCGACGCGATTGGGTGAGAACCCCATTGCGCGCATCGATCAGAATCACCGCCAACTGCGATGTCGAGGCCCCCGTCACCATATTGCGCGTATACTGCTCGTGGCCCGGCGTATCGGCGATGATAAACTTTCGTTTGGGCGTCTCGAAATAGCGATACGCAACATCGATGGTGATACCCTGTTCTCGTTCGGCGGCCAGCCCGTCCAGGAGCAAGGATAAATCGACATTTTCTTGGCCCCGCTTTTTCGACGTACTCTCGGCGGCGGTGAGCTGATCTTCATAGATGGTCTTCGTCTCGTACAGTAATCGCCCAATCAAGGTAGACTTACCGTCATCGACACTGCCGGACGTGGTAAACCGAAGTATGCTTTTTGCCTGAACTGCTTCCATTCTTTTGTCCTCTCGTGAATAATCCCCGCAAGGCACTCGGTACTTCCTTGGAAGGACGAAGCTTAGAAGTAACCTTCCTTCTTCTTGCGCTCCATCGATGAGTCACTGGTTTGATCGATTACCCGATTTTCCCGTTCGGATTTTCGGGCCGCGGCAACCTCCGCGATTATTTGGTCGATTGTGGTAGCAGTGGACTCGACCGCTCCGGTGCATGGTATACAGCCCAAGCTGCGAAAACGGCACGTGATTTCTTTTACCCCAAGCTCTTCGGAAGATTTATCGTGATCCTTTCCATGTGCCATATCGAGACGCTCAACCGGTATCATTGCACCCTTGCGAATAACCACCGGACGCTTTTTGGCGAAATAGATCGGGACTATTGGGATGTTCTCAATTTTGATGTATTGCCAAACATCATGCTCCGTCCAGTTGGAGAGCGGAAACACCCTGACCGTTTGGTTCTCACTGATCCGAGTATTGTAAAGGTCCCACAATTCAGGACGTTGATTCTTTGGATCCCATTGACCAAACTCATCCCGCAAAGAAAAGACTCGTTCCTTTGCTCGAGATTTCTCTTCCTCGCGCCGTGCCCCTCCAAAGGCGGCATCAAATTCATTGACCCGAATACCCTCCAAGAGCGCCTGAGTTTTAAGGTACTGGCAGCAGGTGTCGTTGCCCAAGTGTGAGGGATGCGCGGCTTTGGCGATCCATTCCTCATTGCGATGCACGATAAGGCGAGCGCCTATCTCTTTGCAGAAATTATCTCTAAACTCATACATTTCCGGAAATTTGTATCCCGTGTCGATATGCATCAGCGGAAATGGAATTTTGCCCGGATAGAATGCCTTCTGGGCAAGCCGCACCATCACCGAGCTGTCCTTTCCCACGGAATAGAGCATGACCGGATTCTTAAACTCCGCCGCTACTTCCCTGAAAATATGAATTGATTCGGACTCGAGCTGTTTGAGATAGGAAAGATTATAGGTACTCATGTCCTCTTCCCGGCTATTAAGATTTTCCATCATCGTGTTGTTTTTGTTGCATTATTTCGCGCTCAAGGGATTCTATTTCGCGCTGGAGTGCGTTGAACTCCACGATTCTTTGTCGCAAGTATCGACGAGTGATCCGCACCTTTTCGTGCATTCCCTCGGGCGTAAGAATATACTGCCAGCGCACATTGCCCGGCTGATTTTTCAATTTTCGCGCTCTGATCAAGCCCTTCTCCACCAAGCCCGCAAGCATATAATTTACCTTTCCCAAACTAACATCGAGCTTCCGCGCGAGTGATCGCTGGGTGTGTGAAGGATTACGCTCTATTTCTTTTATCAGCTTGTACTCGAACATCGCGCAGCTTTAGGTAAAATGAACGTGGATTGCCGTGTCCGTGCCACCAAAATCGTGCCGCCTCCGAAAGCCATTCGAGTTTCTGCTCGGGGCTCAAGTTACCATAACGGGTATGACCGTCAAAATCGCACTCCGTAAGGTCTACAAGACGCTTTCGTAGTTCCGCAAGATTCATATTTTTCCCCCGCGTATGCGGCGAAGCTCTTGGATATCAAACACATCCTTAGCCCGCGGCGGGCTGACACGCTCCTTTAACTCTATCAGTTTGTCTACATTCAAAATCGAAATGATTTGTCCCCCAATCGTCAGCGTATGGCAATGCCGGGCAAGTTGTTCAAAGGCAAGTTCTCTGGTTAAAAAAACATCGACATGCCGATAAGGTTTATCCCTATCTTCAAACGTGAAAACAAGCGCGTTTTTTTCGCGCACGATCAGGTCAACCGCCTCACGATCAAGCAAAATGTCGGCGGGGACGGGAACGCGAGGTTTTAACCCTAATCTTTGCATCACCTCGAGAAATTTCCGCACGTTTTGTTGGGTCAAATCAAGGGAAATATCGAGATCAAGGGTCATCCTCTCGACACCGTGAAGCGCGACCGCTACACCGCCGCAAACGATGAATTCCACACCCGCGGCGCGAAGTTCGGTAAGGATCTCAAGAAGGTGGTTTTTTGATTCATCGGTCATCGAAACATAACCTTCCACGGCTTGCCGGCCCCACAGTCTAATACCATTCAGGGACCAAGTATTTGCCACATTGTCTATAACCGGACCAAAACCGGACTTCATGCGGCCGCATTGCCCATTCGGTTGGCAAAAGGCGCCTCGAGCCGGTTTTCAGTGAGAAAAAAAGCAATAAACGCCGCCGGTGCCGAGCTTCTCCGGTAGCCGGACGGCAGACCGGCCCGTAGATCTTCTCGTCGTCCGGACATAACGTGCTCGCTTCGGCGGCACCTGCATTCCCGCCTACTCTCCCTCAAATACCCGTTAAAAACAATATACTTTGCGTTCAACCGTTGAACAAAGTAGTTTAACGGTCAGCGGCGCCCTTGCAATTCAAGCCACTAAGCCTCAATTGGCAAGGCAACAGTAAAGCCGCTTACTGACTACTCAAAACCCTTGCTATGAAAAGCAATTCGCGAGCCTCGCCGTCCACAATAAGTATTGATTAACCGGATCCATTGTGTTGCCGTACCCTCCGCCTTCGGCATCTCAGTTGCGCCTGTTCAAATTGGAGTGCTCCGCTTGTCGAGGCCGTTGCAATGCCGATGGATACCCGATTCGTGAACTCAGTGCGCCGCGGCGCCCTCGGACCCGGAAGGCACACTAGCAGGAGCCGCACGGATCGCCGTGTGTGGCGCTTATTTGATAAGAAACAAAGCGGTAGAGTCGATGTGCCCCGAAAAAACACCCGAGTTGGCTTGAGGTGAGAGCCGATTGATGCAGCGTCGCCTCTGTGAGCGGCTTATGCCTTCCGTTTGAACGGCCCTTTTTTGAATTCGCTCCCTATCTTGGCCAACCACTCACGATCTTCATCGGTCTTCTCGCCTTCCATAAGCGCATGCTTAAACACGACCGCCAGAACTGTAAGGAAGAAAAGCCCGAAACCGAAAACGAGAGGATAGAGCTTTTTTTCTTTGAAAGACTTTGAAACGTAGACCGGATCAATGGTTACGAAAGCTTCTTTGCTCACCATCATCATTTTTTCCACTTCAGCGGCAATAAGCTCCTGGATTTTTTGCCGCAAGAGGGGATCGGAGACACCGCGAAGTTGGTTTTCGAGGAAATCCCGATTTTCGCGAGCCTCGTTTTGTATTCCCAATTTGACGTAAGCATCCAGATTATTTAAGGAAGCGGAAAGAAGTGTATGAGCAAAAAGCGAATCTGTATGCGCCACTTCGATGATCATAGTGTTGTTTTTCTCGATTTCTTTATCGAGCAACTCTCCCGTAATATGGC
>WJJU01000383.1 GCA_014729595.1 Chitinivibrionales bacterium | reverse complement strand
GTGCATCAATCTCGAGCACGTTTCCCTTGCCGCTCGCCAAGAGCCGCCCCGAGACATCGAACGCTCGCCATTTTTTTGGGGCGACAACCGCCCCCGATCTTTCCCGCGCAGGCCGGCTCTTATTGCGCACGGCGTTCATTCCCGCCTCCGTCAAACGCAAGCAGCATCCCGGTACCGTTACGTCTTCGTCGCTTTCGTTAACGTAGCGCACGGTCCATACCCCTTTCGCCGATTGGCCACGATAGACCGACAGCGTATCCGGGGGGTTAAAAGAGCCGCGATTGGATGTATTCGTTGGGCGCACGAAGCCTTCCTTGGCCCAACCCATCCGAAGGCTTCCCAGATCCGTCTCGGTACCCGCCGGTGATGTCAGGACGACCGAGATGCCGTCGTTGGACCCGAATGCCGAATCGGCGTATGAGCTGGTGTATTCTACGGTCCCTACGCTGAAGGAATCGGCGACATCGAAACTTACCGTGGTCGTATGTTTGCCGCCGATCACCACTGAATCGCGCTCAATTATATGCGTGCCCTCGTACCCCAAGGCAATCCGGCATGCATCCAGTTCTCTTTTCGAAGGGTATGCGCGCTGCCATGCCGAAAAACCAAGCGCCATCATCGAAGTAGCCGCGTGAGAATTGTTGCCCACGAACCTAAAAGTAAAGCGGTTTCCGTCTCGATCCATGCCGTCAAACCGGTCGGGCGAGTCTCCTGTTTGTCCAAACCGCAGATACCTTCCTACAAACCCGAACACATGGCCGAATTCATGGCCCATGTGCGAAATGAAATCGAAATGCTTCGGCGCCGTGATCTCCGCGTCACATAGCCCCTTGGCGAAAAGGTCGCAATGACTCCAGTAAGAATTGAATTGAGGATAGGGATATATGAACCACGGCGCATCCTCGTTTCGGTAATGTCCCTCGCCAACGTAAACGTAAGCACTGTCTTTGAACGTAATGGTAGCCGAAGAACCGGATTTGAGACGGCGGCTTCCCTTGAAGGTTTCTCGTAACGGCTCCGCGTACATAAATGCCGAGGATGGATAGTCCTTCGCCTTGATCATTTTCAGGAATACGGTCACGGTGTCTCCGAGATAGCAATTGTCAAAACCTAATCGATCGGCCCATAAAGCACAGGAATATTCGATATTTACCCATAGTATCGAGTCGATCGGCTCGCTGGATGAATGCTCCTTCAGCTCGACGTGCAGAGCAGAGGCCGTACCCACCGCGGCCATTACATACAACAACACTTGCTTGAACACATTCATCCCTATCCCCTCTCATCCCCAAAAGTAATAAACTCCCGCGGTCTTCGTTCCGCACCCGCCGCATCGCTTTTTGTTGTCCGTCAGCCCCCCTTACCGTACGAGGAGCGTCAAGCCGGATCGAATACGAATTCCCCCGTCGTGTCGGCCGTGAGTGCGATCTCTCTCGTTTCGGTTCCTCCCGCCAAGCGCTCGATCATAAGCGATGTCAGCCTCGGCAGCACGGTCCCCGAAATAATTTGGTTCACGTTGCGCGCGCCGGATTGCACCTCGGTGCAGCGCCGGTTGATCTGGTCCATCACTTCTTCGTCGTAAACGAACTTGATCTTGTGGTTCGCATGCAGACGATCGGCCACTTGCTTGAGCTTGAGTTCAACGATTCCCCTCAGAACATCCTCGCCCAACGGATAATACGGAACAACAGTCATACGCGCCAAGAGCGAGCTGGAGAATGTGCGCAACAATTCCGGCTGCAATGCTTTGATCAACTCTTGTGAATCGGGCATTGTCTCCTTCAGCGACAAGCCTCCCTCTTCATCCTCGGCCAGGCAGTGGTCGAGAATAGTTTCGTCGCCGATATTGGCCGTCATGATAATAACGCAATTGCGAAAATTGGCGATATGCCCCTCGGTATCGGCCAAAAATCCTTTGTCGAAAACCTGTTGAAAAAATTCCCGCACGTCGTAGTGAGCTTTTTCGATTTCGTCCAGTAAAACGACGCTATACGGGCGATGACGGACTTTCTCGGTGAGCAAGCCCCCCTTGCCGAATCCGGCGTACCCCGGCGGCGGCCCGATAAGCCGTGCCGAAGAGTGCTGCTCTTTGAACTCTGACATGTTAAGTGTGATTATGTTCTTTTCGCCGCCGAACAAGACGTCGGACAACGCCAGCGCCGTCTCGGTTTTGCCCACCCCACTAGGCCCTACCAGTAAAAAATTTCCGATCGGCTGATCGGGGTTACCCAGATTGTATCGTGAGGTACGCAAACGGTTGGCGATTATCTCCAAGGCATGGTCCTGCCCGACCACCCGCTCGGCCAGACGTTCCCTGATTGACAAGAGTGCCTGCATTTCATCGCGGACCATTTTACCCACCGGCACACCGGTCCACGACGCCACCACCTTGGCGACCGCCTGACCGTCAACACACACGCTCACCAAAGGCTCATCGCCTTGCGTTTTTTCCAGCTCCGCCACAGCCTCTTTGAGCTTGCTCAGCACCCCCTCGCGCTCATCGTCCGAAGCCTCTTCGCATTGTTCCCGATATGACCGGATCTCCTCTACCCGTTTTTTTTCGTCCGCCCACCGCATTTCGAGTTGCTCCATTCGCGAAACGGCCTCATTTCGCTTTTCTTCCAGC